>JAFGDX010000119.1 GCA_016931875.1 Prolixibacteraceae bacterium | reverse complement strand
GATGAAGAATGGACATTGCAGGTGGAGTAGGGAATTTTTATCAAATCGAAATATCCCTGCAAAACTCCGTCCTCGCCCGGTGTTCCGTGGATGGTAATATAGGCAAAGGCAAAGTTAATTTTGGTATTTTGGTAGGAAAAGCTAAAATCCGATTTGTCGATATCGGCAATCTTCCGGTCGTTCAGCATAACCGCCCATTCTTTTCCTTTCATTTGTACCAGCCACGGGGTGAAAATCCGGGTGTCGATGGCGTTAAAAACATTTTTTCCGCTTTTTACTGAAACAACAAATTCCGATGAATCGCCACCGGAAATAACGGCAATATTTGGTTTTTTATTCATTTCTGTGTGCAATATAGTTTTCCCATTTTTCTATTACGGTTGCCATGTCTTCAGGCAATTCCGAGTTGAACTGCATAAATTTTCCGGTTGAAGGATGCGTAAATCCCAGGGTTTTGGCATGCAGGGCCTGCCGGGGCAGAATTTTAAAACAGTTCTGAACAAACTGCCGGTATTTGCTGAATGTGGTTCCGCGCAAAATCTGATCGCCACCGTAATTGGCATCGTTAAACAGCGGGTGGTTGATGTATTTCATATGCACCCGGATTTGGTGTGTGCGACCGGTTTCAAGTTTGCATTCCACCAGGCTAACATACCCGATACGTTTTAAAACCTTGTAGTGTGTAACCGCGTGTTTCCCGTAATCTTCTTCGGGGAAAACCGTAAAAACCTGTCTGTTTTTCAGGCTGCGGCCAATGTTTCCGGTAATGGTTCCTTCGTCTTCCTTTACATTTCCCCACACCAGGGCCTGGTATCTTCGTTCCGAGGTTTTTTCGAAAAACTGAAGCGCCAGTTTATTTTTGGCCAGTTCGGTTTTGGCCACCACCATTAACCCGGAGGTGTCCTTGTCGATGCGGTGAACCAGGCCGGGGCGCGGATCTTCGCTGTTGAATAAGGGCAGATCGCGAAAATAGAAGGCCAGCGCATTTACCAGCGTTCCGCTGTAATTCCCGTGTCCGGGGTGTACAACAAAATCAGGTGGTTTGTTGATTACCAGCAACTGGTCGTCTTCATAAACAATATTGAGTGGAATATCTTCCGGAATGATTTTTAATTCGTGCCGGGGGTAATCCATTACAATCAGAATCTCATCGTTGGGTTTTACCTTGTAATTGGGTTTTACCGGAACCTGATTCACCAGAATATTTCCTGCATCAGCTGCTGCCTGAATCCGGCTTCGGGAGGCATTGTCGATACGGTTGGCTAAAAATTTATCGATGCGAACCGTTGATTGACCTGCATCCACCGTTAGCCGGTAGTGTTCAAACATTCCGCCTTCTTCCAGTTCTTCGTTGTCTTGTATGTAATCCTCCATGGTCGTTAAAATTCGGGCTCTGCAGTTTCTTCAATTTTTAAGGCATCCACAGTAATCCATATATCAACCGATGAACCCAGGTTGACGCTGCCGGTAACTTTTGGATTTGGGTTTTGTTTCCATACCCTTGCATTGAGTGAATCTTCTTTTGAGATGATGGTTTCGTCGTAAATTAAAACGCCCATATTTAACATGGAGTGAGTTAACGTATTTTCTGCTTCTTCAACGGTAAGCCCCGACAAATTGGGGAGCGGGGTGGAGGTATTGCCCTGTGTGCGACCAATGGTTAAATCTACAGAGGTGCCTTTGTATACCTTTTGGCCCGGGCGTGCATTTTTAGAATCAATCTGCACATTCAAAACCAAATCGTTGTACTCTGATGGCTGGTAGGAGATTTGTCCGATTTCCAGTCCGCTGTTTTCAATCAGCACCTGTGCCTGGCGGTAGGAGATATCAGTCAGTTTAGGAACTGTAACCTGTTCAGGCTGGGTTGAGTTGATGGTTAAAAATATGGTCCGGTTTTCTTTTACCCTGAACCCGGCCTCGGGCACCTGGTCGATAATTGCCCCCGGGGCCATGTTGTTTAAGTAAACCGAGTCGGCCACTTCCACCAGGAGTTTTTGATTTGATGCAATCTGTGCTGCCTCCTCCTGTTGCAATCCTGCAAAATCAGGAACAGGGTAGGATTCACCGTGATTGGTGTAAATTTTTAATCCTTTCATGGTAATAAAAAGTAAGGCGGCAATTACAACAGCAGCTATTATTAACTGTATCAGAAAGGTGCGGCTGAATAGAAATTTCTTTAAACTCATTTTTTTAAGTATCGGTCACAATAGAAAACAAAAATAATTCAAAATTAGTATGCAGAATGGGTTTGAAAAGAAATTCCTTCATTTTTAAATTTTTGGGCTCTGAAAAGCAGGATTGTAACAATGAAGTACCTATAAACACGAAAAGGTAAAGAACTTAATTCTTTACCTTCCCGCTAAAAAAACCAATTGAGGTATAAATTATCTTTTATGCCTTGGTTCGTCCGAAACGGTCAGTTTTTTTCTTCCTTTTGCACGCCGGGCTTTTAACACTTTTCTCCCGTTGGCACTGGCCATTCTTTCCCTGAAACCGTGCTTATTTCTTCTTTTTCTATTTGATGGTTGAAATGTTCTTTTCATTTCTGTTTAATTTTTTCGAGTTTACCCATTCAATTTTCGGACTGCAAAAATAGCTGTTTTTTTATTTCTTCCAAAAACTAAATGCTTTTTATTTGTATTATTTGCCCATTGGTTGGAATTATTTTGAAACAATCATTTTTACGGCTACCAAAAGGAGCAAAAAACCAAAAAAACGGCGAAGCATGCGGTCGGAAATATTTAATGAAAACTGTGAACCCAGATAAGCGCCCACAATAAATGTGAGCGAAAGAACCAGGGCGAATTTCCAGTTTACATAGCCGGCTTTCCAGTAATTCCAGGCGGCAAGAATTCCAATCGGGGGAATCATAAATGCAAGGCTTGTTCCCTGTGCCTGGTGTTGCGAAAGCCCCATGATAAAAACCAGCGCCGGAATTACCAAAATAGCGCCACCTATTCCAAACACACCTGCCAGCATGCCCGAAAGCAATCCGATAATGATTAAAAGCAATAGTTGATATACGCTCATTTGTGAAAATTTTTATCTTTCGTTTTTTACTGAAAACCGGAATCCTATTCCATGAAGATTGATAATTTTTATGTTCGGATCAGGTTTAAAATATTTTCGCAGGCGCGAGATAAAAACATCGAGGCTGCGGCCCAGAAAATAGTCGTTCGAGCCCCACACCTTTTCCAGAATTTCATTTCTTCCCAAAACTTTGTTGATATTTTCGGCAAAGTATCTGACCAGTTCTGCTTCTTTTAGTGTCAGGTTTCGAACATCGCCGTTGATAATAAGCGCCAGTTCATCGGGCTGAAAAATAAAGCGGCCGATTTTTATTGATTGTACCGATGCGTCATCTCTGATGGGGTGTGCCCGGCTTCGTTTCAGAAAGATTTTAATTTTCAGCAGCAATTCTTCCATACTAAAAGGTTTGGGAATATAATCGTCGCCACCAATGGTGAGCCCTGTAATTTTATCTTCGGTCATTGAGCGGGCGGTAAGAAAAATGATGGGAATATGTTCATTTTTTTTTCGAACGGCTCGCGCCACCTGGAACCCGTCAGTTTTGGGAAGCATCACATCAAGAACAATTAAATCGAATGTGTTTTCGTTAAAAAGCTGAATGGCTTTCTCTCCATCTTCCGCTACCGACACATCAAAGTGGTTTTGTTCCAGATTGTCTTTTACGATAAATCGCAGTGCGTCGTCGTCTTCCACCAGCAGGATTTTATACACAGGCGTATTCATTTGGTTTCTTGTATTGTGAGTGTAAATATACTTCCTCCTTTTGGATTTTCATCAACCCGGATTTCCCACCCCTGCGCTTTCACAATTTTATAAACATAATCCAGGCCAAGGCCAAACCCTTTTACATTATGAACATTTCCGGTTGGGACCCGGTAAAACTTTTTAAATATTTTTTTGCGGTGTTCTTTCGAAATCCCAATGCCATTATCTTTTATTTCAAGTTCATATTTGTTTTTTTTCTTTTTCAGTTCAATATGAATTTCCGGCTTTTTTTCACAATATTTTACCGCATTTTCCAGAATATTAACGATTAAATTTGAAAAATGAAATTTATCGGCAAAAATTATTGCATTAAATCCATTAAGTTGTGTGTAAATACTGGCCTTTTGTCCAAAATCCGATTGTCTGAAATGTTCGATCGTTGAACTTAAAAAATCAGTAAGGTTTATTTTTTCCTTGTCCAGATGAATCCGGTTTTTTTCGATGGATGCCAGGTTGAGCACATTTTCCACATTTTTGGATAAGCGGTTGTTCTGTTCCTGAATAATCCGGGTATATTCAAACAGCCGTTGAGGGGTTTCAAGTATTTTTTTGTCGTTAATAACTTTCGCCGACAGCCCAATGGAAGAAATCGGGGTTTTTAGCTCATGTGTGAGGTTATTGATAAAGTTTTTCTGAATCTCGGAAAGCTGGCGTTGTTTGATAATGACCCAAAGAGTGTAGCCAAAAAAGAAAACAACCAGCAAAAGCAAAGCGGTAAAAAAATACCAAATGGATAACTGCGAATTAAAGTATGATGTCCGGTTCGGGAAATGAACAATGAAATAGTCGGTGCAGCGTTTGCTTAACGGGAATGTAAAGTAGGTCTTTTCTTCCTCCAAATCGGTTGTTATTAACGTTCCTTCTCCCATTTGTTCGGTTTCCGGATTAAAAACAGCAAATTGAAATTCCGAATAAATCTCATGGTTTTTTAATTCTTCAATCAGGTGTTGTTTTAACAATTCGCGGTCAAAAACCTGTACATAAACCCTGTAGGTGTTTGTTGAAACAATTTCAACCGGTGTAATGCTGTCAAAGTTGGCTGAGTTTCCCGTATCCTGCAGTAATTGCCAGGCAACCTCCTTCAAAGCAACTGTAGTGCTTTCAGTAAATTGTTTTTCACTATATTTATAGGAATTTCGGAGTAATACAAACTGAATAAACAATACACCTGCAATGGAAATGGTAGCCAGAAAAATGATGTATTTTAACGTTTTGCCTTTCATTGTTGTAAGTTGATTGCTTAGCGAAACTAAACAAATTTTTATTTGAAACTGTTTGTTAACAGTTCATTAACAAAATATAGAGGTGGATTAACAGAGTTTACACAAATGCTTTTTACATTTGTGAGTTGAATGGTAAAAATAGTAAACCAACATATTAAAAAAAACATATTATGAAACGGATTTTACAAATCATCACTGTTTTTGCTTTGGTAGTTGCTGTGACAAATGCATTTGCACAGGGAAAAGCTAAAATTGTTTTTGATGAACTTGAACACGATTTTGGAAATTTTAAAGAAGCCGATGGTGTTCAAACAACAACTTTTAAATTTACCAACAAAGGACAAGTTCCGCTTGTGCTAAACAATGTTAGAGCATCGTGTGGGTGCACTACGCCGGGTTGGACCAAGGAACCTGTTGCTCCGGGAAGCGCTGGAGAGATTAAAGTGAGTTACAACCCCAAAAACCGCCCGGGATCGTTTAACAAGTCGGTAACAGTGCAGTCGAATGCCGAAAATGCAACCGTTGTGCTGAGAATCAAGGGCAGCGTTGAACAGCGCGAAAAAACCCTGGCCGAACTTTATCCGCGCAAAGTGGGCGATTTGAGGGTGAAAACCAATCACATTTCATTTTCCAGAATGACACAGAAGGAAACCAAAACCAATGAACTTGAACTGGTGAACGATACCGATAAACCTGTTCAGGTAGGTTTTCGTACAGTTCCGGGGCATTTAACAGCAAAAGCAGAACCCGAAACCATTCCCGCACATGGTAAAGGCAAACTGGTTGTTACCTACGATGCTGAAAAAGTAAACACCTTTGGGTTTTCTTCTCACCGGATTTATTTGTCGTTAAACGGAAGCAACGATTACAAAAGTTCCATTGGTATTAGTGCAACCATTGAGGAAGATTTTTCGCATTTAACACCCGAACAACTGGCCAATGCACCGGTTGCCAATTATCCGGAAAAAACCTTTGATTTTGGAGAAATGACCCAGGGAGAGAAAAAAGAACATACATTTACTTTGAAAAACGATGGGAAATCAGATTTGATTATTCGAAATGTACGTTCTTCCTGTGGATGTACGGCAGTTGCGCCCGCCAAAAAAGTGATTGCAGCCGGTGAAACTGCTCCAATCAAAGTTACTTTTGATTCGCGCGGGAAACGGGGCCGCCAAAGTAAAACCATAACCGTTATTACCAACGATCCGAAAACTCCAACAACAACCCTTCGGATTTCAAGTAATGTGGTTACTACCGCTGAAAGCTAATACTTTATAATCAATTTACATGATAAGAAGTGTCGCAGGGCTTTGCCTGCGGCACTTTTTTTTATTCTTCCATTTCAGGGAATAAGTAGTACTTTTGCATAAAATTGGCAGAAAATATGAACGAAGAATCGGTGGAACATATCGAAAATAATTCAGAATACAAAGGGCTTAAAGTTAACAAAGGAATTCAGCCCCCCGAAGTTGTAAATAACGATTCGGTACAGCGGTTTCTTACCAAAAAAAGAAAACTTCTTCCGGCAGATGATTATGTGAACGGAATTTTAAAAGGCGATATTCCTTTGTTGAGCCGGGCCGTTACTCTGGTTGAAAGCTCGAAACCCGACCATCAGAAAATAGCCCAGGAAATCATCGAAAAATGTTTGCCACACAGTGGAAATTCGTTGCGTGTGGGTATTACCGGTGTGCCCGGCGTGGGGAAAAGCACTTTTATTGAAGCGCTCGGGAAACACCTTACCCGGCAGGGAAACAAACTGGCGGTGTTGGCCATCGATCCCAGCAGCGAACGCTCTAAAGGAAGTATTTTGGGAGACAAAACCCGGATGGAGGACTTGGCGGGCGATAAAAATGCCTACATCCGTCCAAGCCCGTCGGCGGGTTCGCTGGGGGGTGTGGCACGGAAAACACGAGAGATAATTATTCTTTGCGAGGCTGCGGGTTTTACCCATATTTTTATTGAAACTGTGGGAGTAGGACAAAGTGAGACTGCTGTGCATTCAATGACCGATTTTTTTCTTTTGCTGATGCTTGCCGGCGCTGGTGACGAACTGCAAGGGATTAAACGCGGAATTATGGAAATGGCCGATTTAATCGCCATTAACAAAGCCGACGGGAACAACATTGAAAAAGCAAAAATGGCAAAACGGCAATATGCAAATGCATTGCACCTGTTCCCGGCAAAAGAATCAAACTGGATTCCGCAGGTGCTAACTTGTTCGGCAGTGAATAACAGCGGAATTGAAGAAGTTTGGCAGAAAATTGAAGCGTACAAATCACAAACAGTACAAAACGGTTATTTTTCAAAAAAGCGCAACCGGCAATCGATTTACTGGATGCACGAAACCATTGAGGAACAGCTCAAAAGAAATTT
>JAFGDX010000118.1 GCA_016931875.1 Prolixibacteraceae bacterium | reverse complement strand
TTATTGGCGCCTCAGTTTTCCTTTTTAAATCTATCGATCAGCGTTTGTTCCCTGAAATGGAGCGAAACCAGTTTGCAGTAGAAGTGTATCTGCCCAACGGAGCGTCGCTGGAAAGTACGGCAACCGTTATCGACAGCCTGGAGGCACTTTTAATAAAGGATGAACGGGTAACCAATGTAACCAGTTTTGTAGGAACAAGTTCTCCGCGTTTTCATACGGTTTATGCACCCAACATGCCCGCATCAAATTACGGACAGCTGCTTATTAATACCACTTCGGAGGAAGCTACCCGGGAAGTAGTTAACGAGTACAGTCCTGTTTACTCTGAACATTTTGCCAATGCACACATTAAGTGGAAAATTCTGGCACTGGCCAATTATAAATACCCGATTGAAATCAGGATTACTTCTGATTCTATAAAAGATATTCGGGCAACAGAAAAAAAAGTAAATGAAATTTTGCTTCAAACAGCGCATTTGGATTGGATAAAAACCGATTGGGAAGAAAAACAGCAAAATATCAGGATTAATATTGACAAAGACAAAGCCAGCCGTTTGGGATATTCGAAGGCCCTGGTGGCTACTTCTGTAATGGTGGGTTTGGAAGGAATTCCTTTAACTACCATTTGGGAAGAGGATTACCCGGTTGAAGTGCGGTTGGTTCAGGGAAATTCGGGCAAAAAAAGTATCCACGATTTAAAAAATCAATATATAACTTCGCCTTATACTTTTACAGCTGTTCCGTTACGTTCTATTGCCACATTTACACCGGAATGGACAGAAGGCGCCATTGTTCACCGCAATGGTTCGCGCACACTTACCATTCAGGTTGACAACGATCCGAAATACATGACATCAGCTATCTTCGATAAACTGAAACCCAAAATCGATGCGCTTAAATTACCCGAAGGAACAACAATTTCATACGGCGGCGAATATGAAGGTCAGGAAGAAGTGTTTATACCAATGACCATTGCTCTGGGGGTAAGTGTAATCCTTATTTTCTTCATTTTGCTGTTCGATTTTAAAAAACAAAAACTTTCGCTGCTTGTCATGTCAACCATGTTGTTTGCTTTTCCCGGAGCCGCAATTGGCTTAAAAGTTATCGGCTATCCGTTTAGTTTAACCGCGTTTATTGGCATTACCAGTTTGGTTGGAATGGCAGTTAGAAACGGAATTATACTGATTGATTATGCCCGGGAATTACGCGAAAAGGACAATAAGATGTCAGTTAAAGAAGCTGCGCTGGCGGCAGGAAAACGACGAATGCGTCCTATTTTTCTGACCTCTGCAGCCGCATCGGTTGGGGTAATTCCAATGATTTTAAGTGGCTCGCCACTTTGGGGGCCACTCGGAACCGTAATTTGTTTTGGGTTGATTCTTGCGATGATTCTGACTTTGTATTTACTTCCTATTTTATACTCATGGATGTTTAGCGGAAAAGAAAAAAATTATGGAATGTGGTCTGTTCCCGCAAAAGGAAGTAAAATGAAAAAAGCACTGGCTACTCTACTGATTCTTCCTTTGTTTATTCCTTTTCAGGTGAAGGCGCAAAATCTCAGCCTCGACTCATGTAAAACGCTGGCACTGCAACACAACCGTAAAATTAAGGAGGCACAATTAAAAGTTGATGAAGCAGAACAGGTAAAAAAGAATATGTACACCAATTATTTCCCAAAAATAAATGCACAGGTATTTTCAATGAAGGCCAACGACTATTTGCTCGATATAAAAACCCCGGAAATGAATCTGCCTGTGTATGACGGGAATCCGGCAAATCTGGCAGCGCCAACCCGGTTTGCCTATGTTCCTTCTATTGAAATACAGGCGCTTGATTATATGAATGTTGGACTTGTTACCGCTGTTGAACCGATTTATGCAGGGGGAAAAATAAGGACGGGGTATAAACTGGCGTCGCTTGGTAAAGAAGTAAATGAAAAGGTGCTGGTGTTAAGCACCAGCGAGGTGATGGTAAAAACGGAAGAATACTACTGGACCCTGGTTTCACTTCAGGCGAAAAGAAACACACTGGAAAGCTATGAGAAATTGCTGAGCAGTTTAAAACAAGATGTACAGGTTTCTTACGATGCCGGGTTGATTGAAAAGAGCGATTTGTTAAAAGTTGAAATGAAACTTACCGAAGTTAATGCCAGCAAACTAAAGCTGAAGAACGGCATTGAAATGGTAAAAATGGCACTTTGCCAGCACATTGGGATTCCTTATTCTGAACATATTTTACTAAAAGATACAGTTTTTTCAACCCCGGAGCCTGAAACGTTTTTTATACAACCGGAAGAGGTGTTGCCCAACCGCACGGAATACCAAATGCTAAACGATGCTGTTGATTCTGAGGTTTTGCAAAAGCGGCTGGCAAAAGGAGATTTCCTTCCGCAACTGGCGATTGGTCTTCAGGCACAATATCTCGATTTTGCGGATGACCAAAATACCTACGGCGTTGCATTTGCCACTTTGTCCATTCCTGTTTCCGACTGGTGGGGCGGAAACCACAAACTGAAAGAACACAACATCAAAATCGATATTGCCAAAAATAACTTCAATGAAAAAGCAGAGTTGCTAAAACTTCAAATGGCTCAATCATACAACAAACTTACTGAAAATTACCAACAGATTTTGGTGGCCCAAACACGGGTAAAACAGGCAGCTGAGCACGTAAAGGTGGTGACTGACAATTTTGAGGCAGGAATTGTTTCAACATCCGATTTGCTGGAAGCCCGGGCTTTGGTGCAGGAATCACACGATCAGTGCATCGATGCGAAGATGCAGTATAAAATTGCAGCAGTAAAATATTTACATGACACGGCTCGATAACAATTTGAAATTCAGTGTTTAATAAAATTTAAATAAAATAAAAACAAAAGTATGAAAACAACTAAACATTTTTTAACTACCATGTTCTTTCTGATAATTGCAAGAATGGCAGGCGCACAAACACAGGTTGGTATAACCGCAGGAATTGGAGGAGCAACACAGTCATGTTTCGGAGATATCTACAACAACGATGACCTTACAACAGGCTTCAATGCCGGAATAACAGTAAGAAAACCGGTGAATGAAACTTTTGCTGTTAAAACTCGATTGTTGTATGCATCAAAAGGCTGCTCGTATGACAAGGTGGCTGACGGTTTGTTTACCAGGGAAACAGACAAGCTGAACTATCTCGTCCTTCCGGTTGAAGCAGAATATTCAATACCTGTGCAAAAAAACAGGCTTTTTGCAGCAGCCGGCCCGTATGCCGGATTCTTGCTCGATGCCAAACACAAAACAGGAAAAAGTACAAACGAGGTAAACGGAACCAAAAACGTTGATTTTGGATTGGCATTTGAAATTGGTTACGCATATAAATGCCGGGAAAACAACGAGTTGCAATTTTCAGTTGACTATGAAATGGGATTGGCAAAAATTTCTGATTATAATGAGGATTGGCGGAACAAAACATTATCGTTTAATGTGGCCGTTCTGTTTTAGAGGATTTTTTTGTTTGAATTATTTTATATGCGTCAGGGAAGGCAGTAAAGAAGCTTTCCCTTTTTTTGCTCCGGAATTTTTTATTTATACAATTTCAATTTTGTGGCTTCCTGTTGAAACACGGTTTTTGGGTCGTTGTAAAATTTGATAAAGTTTTCAGCATCCGCGCTTCCTTTGTAGGCTGAAAAAGCACCGTGCCCGGCCGGTTGCCACGGATTTCGCCAAACCAGAACATACGCCAAATCATATGGGTGTAGGGTTTGCAGCAAGGTTTCCGTCCACCATTCGGTATTTGTGGCAATGGGGCCGCCGGTTTCGCTTACCGCAGCAATTTTGCCTCTCTGTTTTGCCTGGCTGGTAACTATTTCGGCACAGTTTTTTAAAACAGCCGGATAGTCGGCACCCCGGTCGTACAAATCAAAAGCCAGAATATCTACCACATCATCGCCCGGGTAACGTTCCAGGTATTCATCCAAAGTTGCAAATCTGTCGGTAGAATATGAATAAAGTACATGATGAATG
>JAFGDX010000117.1 GCA_016931875.1 Prolixibacteraceae bacterium | reverse complement strand
TTGGGGCGACCCCGGGTAAAATTTTCCGGCAACTGCAGCTTCTCTGTTTTGATATTTTGGTTGCCCGTTTTTCATGCACACAATTTACGAAAAATGGCACAAACCTTTCTATATTAATTGGGTTTTGGCAAGGTAAACCAAACGGTTGTCCCTTTATTTAATTCACTCTCAATTCCAATTTTTCCGCCGTTGTGTTCCACAAATTCCTTGCATAAAACCAGTCCAAGCCCATTGCCCTGTTCGTTTTCCGTTCCGGGAGTCGATACTTTCATATCGATTTTAAACAAGGAATCCATTTTGTTTTTATCAATGCCCACCCCGCTATCGGCCACGGCAATTTTTACAAATCCGTCTTCACTAAATGAACTGACTGTGATTTTTCCTTTCTGCGGGGTGAATTTAATGGCATTTGAAACCAGGTTCCGGATAACCAGCAATACCATGTTTTTATCTGCAAAAACTTCGTGGTCGGTTTCTACGCTGGAATCCAAATCAATGTTTTTGTTGGATGCAATTTCATTCAACGATTGGATAATGCTGGCTGAGAGGGCTTTTACCGGCAGTTTTTCGGGATTAAAATTGAGTCGGCCGGTTTGTGCCCGCGCCCACTCCAAAAGGTTGTCCAGAAGGTCGAGTGTATTTTTTGAGGTTTTTCCGATATCCTCCAGCAGTTCATTCAGTTCTTCAGTGCTGAGATAGTCTTTGTTTTCCTGTATGAGTTGAACAAAACTCAGAATAATTCCGAACGAGCCGCGCAAGTCGTGTGAAATAATGGAGAAAAATTTGTTTTTGGTAGCAATTTCTTCCTGCAGCGATTCTTTTGTAACTTTTAAAGCAAGATGTGTTTTTACGCGGGCAATAAGTTCACTCCCTATAAATGGTTTGGTAATATAATCAACCGCACCCAGTTCAAAGCCGGTAATAATATCATCGGTTTCCGATTTGGCGGTAATAAAAATAACCGGAATATCTCGGGTGGCTTCGTTTTGTTTTAGTCTTCGGCATACTTCGTGTCCGTCCATAACGGGCATCATCACATCCAGCAAAATTAAATCGGGTTTAATTTTGGATACCGTGTCCAGTGCCTGCTGGCCGTTCATTGCCACAGCAAGGTTATATTCCGGTTTGTTTAACAGGGCGCCTAAAACCTGAATGTTTCGGGGAACGTCGTCAACAATCAGAATAACGGGCTTTTTTCCTTTTTGTGCATCGGTATTGCTCATTGTTTTCGCTTTTATGGTTTAAGAATGGTTTTAAAACCTGAAATAAATTCGTCGTACTGACCGATGGTTGCCGGAAGGTTTTCCATATCTATATTCTGCGATTGTTCAATTAATTTATCGGCCCATTCTTCCAAAGACTGAATCTTAAAGTTTTGGGCAGTTTGTTTTATTTCATTGGCAAACGATTCGATTTCTGTTAAAATAAATGTGCTTCGAACCGATTCCCATTTTTCTTTTGGTTTTCCTTCCAGAATTTGTATTAGCTCGGGTATTTTTTTGAGGGTTTCCGCGCTCATTCTTTGTTCCGATAAATCAAGCTCAGCAACATTCTTGTTTTCCGAGGCCGGGTTTTTATACGGCAAATATTGGGTAAGTTCCAGTATCAGTTCCTTTTGCGAAATGGGTTTTGATAAAAAATGGTCAAACCCGAAATTCAGAATTTTTTCCCGCTCCTCTTTTAAAGCCGAAGCCGTGAGTGCAATCACCGGAACAGATGCCAGATTGCTGTTCGATTTTAGAATGGAAGTAGCTTCGAAACCATCCATTACGGGCATTTTCAGGTCCATTAAAATTAAGTCGGGTTTGTGTTTCATCGCAATTTTAACTGCTTCTTTACCGTTTTCAGCACTGTAAATTTCCAGGTCGTATTTTTGAAGAAAATTTACAATCAGCTCCCGGTTGTGAGATATATCATCAACAACAAGAAGCCGGGCAGGTTCAAAAATTAATCCCGAAATATCCGGCCCGGTGCTTTTTTGTTCAGATTCAACCAGTGAACTAACCTCCAGTTTTTTGAGAAATACCTTAAATTTGCTCCCTTTTCCAACGGTACTTTCCACTTCAATGTGCCCTCCCATCATTTTTATCAAACGCGATGTGATGGTTAATCCAAGGCCTGTTCCGCCGTATTTATTCAGGTTTTGATTTTTTTGCTGTTCAAAAGCTCCAAAAATTTTATCGATTTGTTCGGCAGGTATGCCAATTCCGGAATCTTCAACCTGAAAAAGTAAATTTACGGTTTCGTTTTCTTCTGCTGAAATAACTTGTTCAACCGAAAGTTTCACAAAACCTTCGTCGGTAAATTTAACGGCATTTCCTACCAGGTTAAATAAAATCTGACGCAACCTCACATCGTCGGTAAAAATTACTTTGGGGATGGATGAATCGATTTCGAGCAGAAAGTCGATCTTTTTTTGCCGTGTTTTGTGGTCGAAAATCTGGCCAATATCATTCATTAGCGAAAAAAGATTAACGGCTTCATACCTAAGATCCAGTTTGCCGGCTTCTATTTTCGACAAATCGAGAATGTCGTTTATAATATTGAGCAGGGCTTTTCCACTCGAAGAAATGGATGATAAATATTTGAGTAAAGTTTTGTCGGTAATTTTGTTTTCCAGAATTTCGGTAAACCCCAGAATGGCATTCATGGGTGTTCGTATTTCGTGGCTCATGTTGGCCAGAAATTCGCTTTTGGCCTTGTTGGCCATTTCGGCCTGTAAACGGGTTTTTTCAAATACAATTGCCCGGTCTTCCAGTTCTCTTTTCAATCCGGCAACACCTTTGCTGGTGTCTTTCAGTTCCTGGCCAAGCATTTTTATTTTTTCGTCTTTCTGCTGCAGTTTTTTAAAAAGAAACAGAAGTTCATTGTTTTGGGTATTAATTGTTTCAACCAGCTGGGGGTTGCCGTTTTCCATAAATTCTTTAAACGTATTTTGAATGGAAGCAATTCGTTGCGCTGTTAGTTTTTTAGCGTATGCAGGGAGCCATTTTGCAGCTGTTATGGTGCTTCCTTTTGGAGGATTTGACTGAATATAAAAATCGTCCATTAACAGCTGGCCTGTTATTTCAATTTCTGAAACTTCTTCTGACACAAAATCTTCCGGTGGTAATTTTCCGGTATTCTTTTTTGGTGAACCTTCCTCAAAAACAAAAACCAATCCTGAGGTTTTGTCATTTCGGCGGGCAAGCATAAAAATTATTTTTCCCTGCCGGGCGCGTTCAATCATGTTCCGGCTGAATTCCAAAACGGCTGTTCCTGTTTCAATACAGGCAGTTTTGTCGAAACAAAGTTTTTTTGCCAGATGCGAACCAATGTTTCCGGCAGTAACTATGTCTTTTCCGGTTTGAATTTTCAGCGTACCAATTTCAAACGTTTCAGCGGTGGATAAGACGGTTTGTTTTGTCATTTTATTTTTTAAAAATCACTTTGTATTTCCATTGCTTCGGTTTTAACTCTGTTATTTTGCCGATGAAAATTACCATTTGATGCAGGAGATGGTTTTCCGGAAGTAAAATTTTTTCTTGCCGGCTCAATATCTCCGCGAGAAAACTCTCCTGTAATTTTGCAGCAAAAAAGTTTGTAACTCATACCATAGCCTTTTTGGGTTATGATTTTGTGTCATGTTAAAATTCAATATGTAAAGGTTGAATTTAATGTGGAGTAAAAATAGATAAATTCAGATTAAAATAAATGATTTCACTGTAAGTTTTCTGTTTTTTTTGGATAAAGAACATGAGTTAAAACGTTGATTTTTGAAGTATTACATGCTGTAAATGGCGCAGGGCAGCTATTGCAGAAAACCATTTACGGCAATTTTAGTTACAGGGGCATGTTATTTTCAACATGGCGGGTGTAATTTTACCGTAAAAACCGGTGTTTTTCAAACAACTGAAAAAAGTTGCGAATTTGAAAGTAACGGCTTGTGTTTATGAATCGGGAAACTCTATACTATTTTCTGTAAAAGTTTGGAGGGTTTTAAAAATATCCTTCAAAACCCGGGTGTTATTCCGGTGTTTGTAATATTTTTATTGTAAATTATCATCCTGACTTTAAATCGTAAAACATGAAAAAAACAGTATTTTATTTGGTTGTATTTATCAGTCTGGCGTTGTTTATAAGCAGTTGTGCAACCCATTCTCTGTCCGGGGTTGTTGATCCTCCCGGATTTTTCAAGGGGCTTCTGCACGGTTTCATTCTCTTGTTTAGTTTTATTGCCAGTTTATTCACCGACTATGAAATTTATGCTTTCCCAAATGCCGGTGGCTGGTATAATTTTGGCTTTGTTTTGGGAGTTATGTTCTTTTTTGGAGGAGGTGGTGCCGGAACACAAAAACGAAGATGTTAGTTGAATTCTTTGAATTGCGAACAATAGTCTGTTCAAAACTTGCGTTCAATTGTAAAAATACGAATTCCCGATTTATGTATCTTGGTCCATTTATTAGGAATTTGAAAAAACGAAAAAAATGAAGCGAATATTTTTAATTACCATTGTATCGGTGTTGGTTTTAGCTGCATGCAAAACCACAAAACAAACAGCGCAATCGGCTTATACAACTGAACCCACAACCCAGCCCAAAGTATTTTCAGTGCCGGCAGGCAACACTGAAACAGTAACCACAACAGAAGCCAAAGAGGAGGAACAGCCCATTTCAATGCGGAAAGAGCAGGTTTCTTTTACGCAGCAATCCGACAGGGTGACAAACGAAACCAATTCATTTTTTGTAATAATTGGTTCGTTCAGCCAGCTGGAAAATGCCAAAAATTATCGTGAAACTTTGCTGAGCGAAGGATTTACACCAATCATTCTGCACAGCGAAACAGGGTATTACCGGGTGTGTGTAAATTCATACAAAAACGAGCAGGAGGCGCGTTCAAGAGTTTCGCAGGTTCGGCAGGCATTTCCGAAATATTCGGATATCTGGTTGTTGATTAAAGAATAAAGTATCAAAATCAATTACAATAACAATCATCGGATTATCACACGCCGTTTCTCTTTCGGAGGCGGCGTTTTTGTTTTGTAAAATGAAAATAAAATACAAATCAGGGTTTTAAATGTTAAAGAATTAAAATTTAGTACCTTGCTTTTTGTGGTTTCCCTTTTAAATGAACATTTTGTACAAAATCAATATTACTTTTGTAATCCTGCAGAAAAGGTGGGTACCCATATTGTAACATAAAAGGAATGGCAAACGATAAAAAACAGCAACTGTTGGATCAGCGATATTTAAAAATGGCTGAAATTTGGGCGCAAAATTCATATTGCAAAAGAAGAAAAGTTGGAGCTCTTATTGTGAAAGGGAAAATGATAATTTCTGACGGGTACAATGGAACACCCTCCGGGTTTGAAAATGTTTGCGAAGATGAAAACAATAAAACCAAAGCCTACGTTTTACATGCAGAAGCCAACGCAATTACAAAAGTGGCCAAATCGAACAACAGCAGCGACGGAGCAACGCTTTATGTAACCTCTTCGCCATGTTTGGAATGTTCGAAATTGATTATCCAGGCTGGAATTAAAAGAGTGGTTTTTACTGAAAATTATCGCCTGGAAGACGGTATAAACTTATTGCGCAGAGCAAATATTGAAGTAGAGCAAGTGGAAACAGATTCAAAGGAATAATCATGAATAAAAAAATAACCCTGTTGATACCATTGCTGGTGGGGGTTTCAATTGCAATTGGAATTGTTATCGGCAATATGTTAAAAAATAACAGCCATCCGTCTCTTGCCGGAATGAGCGGAATGACTTTCAGCCGGCCCAACAAAATAACCACCATTCTCGATTTGATTGAGGAAGGTTATGTTGACAGTGTAAACACAAGCAGCATTGTGGAAAAAACCATTCCCGAAATTTTGAAAAACCTCGATCCGCACACCACCTATATTCCCGCCAGAAACATGCAGGAAGTACAGGAAGAAATGCAGGGAAATTTTTCAGGAATCGGGGTGCAGTTTTCCATTCAGGAAGATACTGTCCGCGTAATCGATGTTATTTCGGGCGGCCCATCGAGCAAAGTCGGAATTTTACCGGGCGACCGGATTGTGAGAGTAAACGATTCCACTATTGCAGGAATTAATGTGACCAACCAAACCGTACTGAATTTGCTGCGGGGTGAGAAAAATTCAAAAGTGAATGTGGGAATTGTTCGAAAAGAATATAACGGAGA
>JAFGDX010000569.1 GCA_016931875.1 Prolixibacteraceae bacterium | reverse complement strand
GTCTCAAACATTTTTGAATCGAGTGTTCCGCCGGAAATATCATTTACGATTACCGGTCCAAACTCATCAATAATACGCACGGCTACCCATGAGCGAAAAGTATCGATAGACAGTGGAACTGCGGGAAATTCTTTCCGGATAGCTTTTACCGCGGGCAATAACCTCCCCAGCTCAATTTTTGTGGAAACAAGCTGAGAACCCGGACGCGTGGAAACAGCCCCGACATCGATAATTGTAGCGCCATCTGCAATCATCTTTTCAACTGCTGCCAGCAAAACCTTTTCATCTTCCATTTTACCGCCATCATAGAATGAATCGGGCGTAACATTAATAATGCCCATAACCACAGGAACGGAAAAGTCAATCAATTCCCCGCCCAGGTTTACCGAATTTTTCCGTTTGAGGAATTTGCCCGCAGACTGGGTAATCAACATGGCTCACAAACTTTAATGGTTTAACAAATTGTTAACTACAAATGTAAAACAAAACCACCCATTTTCCTCAATTTTTAATATTTTTATGCCTCATTTAACAAAACAGATGGAAAAAACAAACCAGCAATACGTTCAGGTGATTTCAATGTGCCGAAATATTTTTCAGAAAAAGATGAAAGATTACGGAACGGCATGGAGAATTTTACGCCCGATTTCGTTAACCGACCAGATTTATATCAAGGCGCAAAGAATCAGAAGCATCGAAGAAAAAGGAGTAAGCAAAGTAGACGAAGGAGTCAGATCTGAATTTATTGGAATAATCAATTATGCCATCATGGGGCTGATTCAACTCGAGTTGGGAACGTCGGAGAACGAACTTTTGGAAGAGGAAACCATCCGCTTGTATGATAAATATTTTGATACAGCCAAAAAGTTAATGCAGGCCAAAAACCATGATTACGGCGAAGCCTGGAGAAATATGCGCGTAAGTTCCTACACCGACCTGATTCTGATGAAATTAAAACGCACCAAACAAATTGAAGACAACCAGGGAAAAACACTCGTTTCCGAAGGGATTGATGCCAATTATCTTGATATTATCAATTATGCCGTTTTTGCCCTCATAAAAATTGAATTTGAAGCCTAACCGATTTAGTATGAAAACACTAACCCATATTTCGCGAATTGTAGTTGGAATAACCTTTATTTTTTCCGGATTTGTCAAAGGAATCGATCCATGGGGATCGGCCTACAAGTTCACCGATTATTTTCACGCCATGGGAATGGACTGGCTTATTGGAACGGCTTTCCCGCTGGGTGTTCTGCTGTCGTTTGCCGAATTTGCCATTGGTGTCGCTTTATTGTGGAATGTTTTTATTCGTTTGTTTTCGTGGCTGGCATTGCTGTTCATGGCATTTTTCCTGCCCCTCACACTTTGGATAGCCATAAAAAACCCGGTAACCGATTGCGGCTGTTTTGGTGATGCCCTGGTCATTTCAAACTGGGAGACTTTTTACAAAAATGTGGTTTTAATTGTTCTGTCCATTATTGTTTTTAGCCAGCGCAAAATGCTTGCTGGGCAGCAAAAAGCAAAAATAAAGTATGCCCTTGGCGGAACTTTTGTAATTGTCTATTTTATTTTGGTGATACACTCCTACAACCATCTTCCGGTTTTTGATTTCCGACCCTACAAAGTTGGGGTGAATATTCCCGAAGCAATGACGGTTCCCACCGATGCAGAACAGGAAGTTTATGAAAATATTTTTTATTACCGCAACAAAAACACCGGCGAGGTGGAAAAATTTTCGGAAACCGATTATCCCTGGCAGGACACCGTAAACTGGGAATTCGACAACATGGAATCGATTCTGGTACAGGAAGGCTACGAACCACCCATTCACGATTTTACCATTACCACTCCTGATGGTGAAAATATTATCGACTTCTTTCTTTACGATGAAAATTATGTTTTTTTAATTGTGGCCTACAATCTTGAAAAAAGCAATACCACTGCTCAACCGGCCATCAACCAGCTGGCAGAATGGGCGCTTGAAAACAACTTCTCGTTTATTGGGTTAACATCCACATTGTTTGACAACAGCCAAAAATTTGCCGAAGAAAACAACGTGCCCTATGAATTTTTCAACTGTGATGAAATTACGTTAAAAACCATCATCCGCTCCAATCCGGGGCTGGTTGTTCTCAAAAACGGGAACATTGTGGGCAAATGGCATTACAACGACATTCCAACACCGGAAGAATTTCAAATGGAATTCATGAACAAATAGTTAATTGTGAAAATGAGGCCGCTGTCAATGTTGTGTTTCACTGCGAAGCTTTTAAATTTGTGAACAAATTTTAAATACCTTATAAACTAAATATCAGAAACATGAGAAAAAAGATAGTAGCGGGAAACTGGAAATGTAACACCAATTTGCAGGAAGGAATTGAATTGGCAAAGGCAGTTGATACTCTGGTTGCCAGTCAGGGTGCCAACGATGTTGTGGTGGTTTTGGGAACGCCATTTACCCACCTTACAAAAGTAGTTGAAAGTGTAAATACCAACAGAATAGGGGTATCGGCACAAAACTGCGCTGCCGAAGCAAAAGGGGCTTTCACCGGCGAAGTTTCTGCCGAAATGGTTAAATCAACCGGTGCTGATTATGTTATACTGGGTCATTCTGAACGCCGCGAATATTATGGCGAAACCAGTGAAATCCTCAACAAAAAACTGGCGCTTGCCCTCGAAAACGAATTAACACCTATTTATTGCTGCGGCGAACCACTGGAAATTAGAGAAGCCGGTACTCAAAACGATTTTGTAAAACAACAGCTGGAAGAAACCATTTTTAATCTTTCACCCGAGGATTT
>JAFGDX010000116.1 GCA_016931875.1 Prolixibacteraceae bacterium | reverse complement strand
TTTGTTAAGATTTCCTGAAAATTTGGTTTTGTCCAGAATCCCATGGTCATTTTTATCCGCCCGTTGCACATGTCTTCAATCAAATCAAAAGCCAGGTAATCCTCGTTGTTTTCAAAGGTATAAACTCCGGGTTCAGGACACATTGCACCTTCTCTGTCAATAAAACTGATGGCGTTAGTATCCATCTTGTACTCCGTAACTACATCGATGGTTTGATCAGCCCCAAAATCAACTTCCACTTTTCCATCGGTTTTAAATTGGAGTGCAACGGGTCCTGTCTGGGTCATTCTAACCCATGTACCTGTAACTTGATTTTCGTTGGGGTTATCCTGGGCAAACGAAAACAGGGTAAAAAAGCAGAGGTTTATAATTATTGGCAAACGAAGTTTTGTTTTCATACCGGCGTGTTGATAGTTTTTTTCGTGGCAACTAAAATTATTATTCCCAGCCGGGCAACAATAAACACAAAAATTCCAAACAGCGGATCGACCAGCGCCATTTTTAATCCATCGGCCAAAAGGCTGGGAGTGAGTTCTCCATGTGCAGCCACCGCGTCAAAAGCATTTATTAACCCAAAAGTGCGCCCCATAAATCCCCAGGCCACTGCAAACCAGCCAATGTGTTTCATCAGCAACTTAAATTTTTCCTGGTTGGCTTTATTCATAAAAGCAGCAGCAAAAAGTGCAAGCACCAAAATCAGGCAGATAAAAATGACCACCGTAAAAACAGGGCCTCCGTCAATAAATTTTCCAATGAGTGATTTCATGATAATTGATTTTTTAATTCATTCTGAACCAAATGTAAAATGCAAACGATTTGGTTTTTTTTATTTGCGACAGATGAATCAACTAACATGGTTTTTAACCTTTTTAAAGTTACAAAATGATTTTGGTATTTTATTCCGCAGCATGGCCTCTTAAATCCGTAATTCGTCGATAAACAGATGTGAATACACCTATTTTCACTAATATTGTTTTATGAACCTGTTCAAAAGAATAAAACCAAAAGCCATCCTTTACCATCTCCTTTTCTGGATTGGCGTGTGGTTTTTCTTTTACTACTTTTTTAGTTACAATTCCGACGACACGGTGTATATTACCTGGTTTTCGAGCTGCCTGCTTCCGGTTACCATGATGGTGACTTATTTCCTGGTTTATTTTCTGATACCCAGATATCTGCTCACCAAAAAATATGTGTTGTTTGCCTTGTACAGTTTTTACACGCTCGTGTTTTCATCGTATATTATTGTGCTGGTAATTTACGGATGTCTCATTTTTTTGCTCAGTTTTAACATTTCGGTGATGCCGCCCATGAGTAAAAACTTCTTTTTTATTTTGATTCTTGTTTTTCTTGTTTCGGGGATGGTAAGCTTTATCTCTTTGCTAAACCACAATTTCAAAACCCTTTCGAAAAACAGGGAACTTCAGAATAAAATTCTGGAAACACAGTTGCAACTGAAAGAACAGGAGCTACATTACCTGAAGATGCAAATTCATCCGCATTTTTTGTTTAACACACTGAATACGATCTACGGATTTGCATTGAAACAATCTGTTCAAACACCCGAAATTATTCTGAAACTTTCGAACCTTCTCGATTATATTCTGTACCAGGTAAACAAGCCGCGGGTGAGTTTAAAAGAAGAGGTTTTGCACATCAGGGAATATGCTGAGCTTGAAAAAATACGGTTTAAAGATACGCTGAAAGTAATTTTTGTTTCGGATGAAATCGACGATAAAATTCAGATTGCACCTATGCTGCTGATTCCTTTTGTTGAAAATGCATTTAAACATGGAAACCTGGTGGAGGGATTTTTGCATATTGAAATAAAAGTTGCCGTAAAAAATGATAATCTTACCTTCATCGTGCGAAATACTTTTGTAGACGAAAATGAAAAAGAGAACAGAAACAGCGGAATTGGCCTCGAAAATATTCAAAAAAGACTTGATTTGAATTACAAAGGAAATTACAACCTTACCATTCAGAAAGAGGGAAAATGGTTTGTTGCCGGATTATCGGTTTTTAACCTAAACGACAGTAAAAATGAGTAAAAAGATTCAATGCATTATTGTGGACGACGAACCGGTTGCCCGCGAAATTCTGGAAAACCATCTTTCCAAAATTGAAAAGATAGAAATTATTGGAAGTTGCAAAAATGCACTGGAGGCTTTTCAGATAATCAGCACGCAAAATGCCGATTTAATTTTTCTTGACATTAACATGCCCAAAATTTCGGGACTGTCGTTTGCCAAATCCATCAACAAAAACAGCAAGGTGATTTTTACAACGGCTTACCGCGAATATGCTGTGGATGGTTTTGATTTGCAGGCGGTTGATTATTTATTAAAACCCATTTCGTTTGAACGTTTGTTGCAGGCTTTAAACAAATACCTGAACGACAACTCAGTTGTCAGATACAACGAACCATTCCAATTTGAAGAGGAAAAAAGCGATTATTTTTTTGTGCGTTCCGACAGGAAAATGATTAAAATTTCGTTTTCTGAAATTTTGTTTATCGAAAGTTTAAGCGATTACATCAGGATTCATTTAACCGGAAAAACAGTAATTACGCGCGAAACCATTGCAAATATTGAGACGCGGCTTCCGCAAAACGATTTTCTTCGTGTTCACCGTTCGTTTATTGTGGCTGTAAAAGCCATCGATTCGTTTACCTGCGAATTTGTTGAAATCGGCAAAAAACAAATTCCGATCAGCCGCAGTTACAAAAAAGGAGTACTGGAAAAACTCGAACAGGTTTGAACGTTACTCCGGATTGTAAGGCAACGACGAATGGTGCAGGTTTATTTTTAGCATCCCGTTTTCATCGCGGTAAAAGCCAAATGTAAATTCAACCTTGGTTTCATTCCCTTCATAATCAGTAAAAAAATAGTTTCCCATGGCAATGGCGTACTGTTCCTTTAAAATAAATCCTGAATTTTCAAACCTGACGGATTTCCATGGTTTTAGCGCAAACCCCGTATCGTTTGGAAATTCGGGATTGCCTCCAATAAAATAGGAAAGGGCACTTTCGAAGGTTTTCCGGAACTGCCTGTTGTTGGCCAGCGTTGGTTTAAATAACACGGTTTCCTTGCGGTAGCCGTAAAACAGATCAACATGTTTGGCAGCAGCGCTTTTGTAATCATTTTTTTGCAGGTACTGATTCCCAATATGAACAAGGCCTTTTCCCCAGTTTTGTTGAATTTCTTCTATTTCTTCGCGAGTGATAATAGGTATCATAATGATGACATTTTGGTATTTAATTTCAATTTTATTTACCAGGTTACTAAACATTTTTTTTTGAAAAATGTTGACCGGGGCGAAAACCCGGTATTCCGGCGGGTTTATTTTTTTTGCGTAAATATATCTGCATTTTTATTTATCAGTATTTACCCAAAGGTATTAAAATTTAACACATTGGGTAATGGTTTTGAGGTTACCGGCAAGACAATCTGAACCGCTGACTTAAGATTTGCATAAGAATAGATACATTTTGAACATTCAGTGAATAACGGTATTCATTTGCCATTACTTTTGCACCTCATTTTAACCATATTTAAAGTGGAAAGTATATTTAAGCCCAAGTTTTTTACCTTGTTAAAAGAAGGGTATTCCCAAAAACAGTTTACAACCGATGTTTTGGCCGGGACGGTAGTTGGGGTAGTTGCCCTTCCGCTGGCCATTGCGTTTGCTGTTGCATCGGGCGTTTCGCCTGAAAAGGGGGTTATTACTGCCGTTGTAGCGGGGTTTATCATTTCGGTGCTGGGAGGAAGCCGTGTACAGATTGGCGGACCAACCGGGGCCTTTATTGTAATTGTTTTTGGGATTCTTTCGCAATACGGATTTGACGGCTTGTTGATCTCCACTATTTTGGCAGGTATTTTTTTAATTGTTTTCGGGCTGTTAAAACTCGGAACACTTTTGAAATATTTTCCTCAACCCCTGATTGTTGGTTTTACTACCGGTATTGCACTGGTTATATTTTCAACCCAGATTAAAGATGCACTTGGCCTGGAAATTGAAAATGTCCCCGCAGGATTTATGGCAAAGTGGAAAATTTATTTTGCTTCTTTGAATACCGTGAATTTTTATTCGCTTGGTATTACAGTGGTCACTATTCTTGTGGTTATTTTTTCAAAAAAATACATCCGGAAAATACCTGGCTCACTGGTGGCTATTTTGTTGGGAACAGCGGTGGTTCAGGTGTTTCAACTTCCGGTAACCACCATCGAGTCATTTTTTGGTGAAATTCCCAATTCTGTTCAGCTTTATTTTCCTAAAATTGAGTTTTCTACAATTGGCAATTATTTTCAGCCGGCCATTACCATTGCGTTGCTTGGTGCTATTGAATCTTTGCTTTCGGCGGTTGTTGCCGACGGGATGATTGGCGGCCGGCACCGTTCAAACACCGAATTGATTGGGCAGGGAATTGCCAATATTGTTACCCCGTTTTTTGGAGGAATTCCTGCTACAGGTGCTATTGCCCGCACAGCAACAAATATTAAAAACGGGGGGAGGACGCCGGTTGCCGGAATTACGCATGCCGTGGTACTGCTGTTAATCATGCTGTTTTTAGGGCGCTGGGTGAAGTTGATACCCATGTCGTGCCTGGCAGGTATTTTAATTGTGGTGGCTTACAACATGAGCGAATGGCGTACTTTTCGATCCATTTTAAAAAGTTCGGTTTTTGATGTGATGGTGTTGCTCAGTACCTTCTTTTTAACGGTGCTGGTTGATTTAACCGTTGCCATTGAAGTGGGCGTGGTTCTCTCGGCGTTGCTGTTTATGAAACGGATGGCTGATATGGGAAAAACCATTCCGACCGTTGTGGATTCGGATATTATTGAAGATTATTCGCATTTGCCCAAAGAAATCGGGATTTATGAAATTAGCGGCCCTTTGTTTTTTGCATCGGCAAAACAGTACTGCGAAGTGTTAAAAGCCACCGGGTTAAAAGCCAAAGTGCTTATAATCCGCATGAGGCATGTGCCGTTTGTTGATGCAACCGGGCTGAATAATTTGAAGGATGCGCTGAGGATTTTGATCGATTCGGAAATAAAAGTGGTTTTATCGGGTGTTAACGATGTGGTTTGTGCCGACATCAAAAAAGCCGGAATCGACCGTTTGGTTGGCGAGGGCAATATTTTTGACAGTTTTGATAAAGCAGCTGAAGGGGCCAAAACAATCTTGGAGAACGACAGGGTTTAATTCAGGTTCTTTTTCATAAACATATCCAACTGTTCTATCGTCATTTTTTTGGCAACAATCTTTTTGTCTTTATCCAGCAGGTAAACACCCGGAGTTTTACGCGCATCATATAAAATTTTAAAGCGCGAAACATGGTGTTCATCCCAAACATTTATCCAGTCATATAAATTGTGTTTGGTTAAAAATTCTGTCCATTCTTCTTTATTGTCCATCGAGTAAATGGCGTAAACTTCCAGTCCGTGGTCGCGGTATGGCATATAAATTTTTTCATGTAATTCCGGAACAAAAACTTTACAGTGCGAACAGTTGGGCTCGTAAATAACAAGAATCGTGTATTTGGCACCAATTTCATGCAAATTGTAAAAGTCGCCATCCACACTTTCAAGAGTGAGGTCGGGAGCCGTCATTCCAATCAGATTATTTTCAGCAAACATTACATTCTCCTTTATTTTTGCGAGGGTTTCCTCTTTTGCCCAGAAGGCGCTTCCCGAGAGGTAGTATTTTTTTGCCAAATCAACAAACAGGGCATCCATTCCCATAATATTGCTGTTGATGCTGTTGTTTAAAAACCACGAAGCCACAAACTGAAAAATGCGGGGGTGCGGGCGTGTTTTTTCAATAAATTCAATAACCGGGGCTTTCACCGAGTCGTAGTTCTGATACAGTACTTTTGTAAACCAATCCTCCAGTTTTGGTTTGTAAAGCGGGGTGTACAATAAACGTTCGTCGGTATAATCAAAATTGTCCCAGTAGTGTTTTTTCTGGTAATTGAACCG
>JAFGDX010000115.1 GCA_016931875.1 Prolixibacteraceae bacterium | reverse complement strand
CATGGTCATCCTATCAACGAACATCACCACACAAAAACTGAAATTTGTTTTTTTCATTCCGTTCACCTTGATGTATATACACTTCCTGAAGAAACCGTTGTGAAAAACAACACCCATTTTGAACGGAGGTATTTTTTAATTTCCAACGAGCGGATAGAAAGTTCTTACACCGAATCGGGCTCCACACCTCGTGCCCCTCCTTCCCTTCTTTCCTAATTTTTTCAAATAATCAAGTTAAAAAATCAGACATAATATAAATTCATGTTGAGTGAATTCGTTTTTCAAAGATCGAAAAATTGAGATTACACATCAATATGTGCCCAAAAACAAATTCTATATGAAATTGATATATGCATTTTGTGCATTCCTGTTTATAATTGTGAAAACCGGTGCTGCCGACGAACCCGAAAAAAAGCCTAAAACCGATGCCATGTTGTTTGGCGATGTAAAGTCGGCGGGTGAACACATTCCTTTTGCAACCATCACTATAAAAGGAACGACAATTGGCACTGCCGCCGATGCAACCGGCCATTTTAAAATGGCCAACCTTCCGGTGGGTGAACAAACCGCTGTTATTTCCGCAATTGGTTATAAAACAATTGAAAAAGAAATTCATCTGGAAGCCAAAAAAAGCACCACAATCCTGATTGAAATGGAACCTGATATCATTGGTCTTGAACAGGTTGTGGTATCAGCCGACCGCAACGAAAAAAACCGGCGTGAATCGCCCACCATTGTAAACAGCATTAACCCCAAAATATTTGAGCGTACACAAAATGTAACGCTGAGCGAGGGGCTAAATTTTGCGCCTGGTTTACGAATGGAAAACAACTGTCAGAATTGTGGGTTCTCTCAGGTTAGGATGAACGGGCTGGAAGGTCCGTATTCGCAGATTCTGATTAACTCCCGGCCTGTTTTCAGCGGGCTGGCCGGTGTATACGGGCTGGAACTTATACCGGCAAATATGATTGAACGTGTTGAAGTAATCCGCGGCGGGGGTTCGGCCATGTACGGAAGCAATGCCATTGCCGGAACCATTAACCTGATTACCAAAGACCCCTTAATCAACAACTTTGCTGCATCCGGGAATTACTCGGTTACCGGGGCAGGAGCCGAAGGCGAAACGGCAGGTGACGCCAGCCTGAATTTTAATGGCTCCTTTATCAGCGACGATTTTAAAACCGGAATGAGCCTTTTTGGATTTACCCGCAAACGCGATGCGTATGATGCCAACGCTGATGGTTTTTCTGAGCTGGCACTGATTGATAACCTTACCCTTGGAACCCGCATTTTTCAAAGGGTTTCAAACCGCGGAAAAGTAACCGTCGATTATTTCAAAATAAATGAATACAGAAGGGGCGGAAATAAATTCGAACTCCCTTTGCACGAATCGGATATTTCAGAAAGCGTGAGGCACAACATTAACTCCGGAGCAATAAATTTTGATTTGTTAATGCGTGAAAGCGATAAATTCTCTGCGTTTTTTTCAACCCAGGGAGTGAATCGTGAATCGTACTACGGTGCCAATCAGGATTTGTCGGCCTACGGTGAAACCAATGATTTTACCTTCTCTTCAGGAGTGCAGTACATCCGGCAAATCAATTATTTCCTGTTTGCCCCGGCGGCACTCACTTCAGGTTTGGAATACAACGGAAGTTTCCTTACAGACAAAAAACTGGGTTATTATGATCCGGCAGAAAATGTCCATTACGGAAACACCCTGGTGGCCGACCAGAAAGTGATGACACAGGCCATGTTTACTCAATCGGAATGGAAACTGGAAAAATGGGTTGTTACGGCTGGCTTTCGTTTCGACCATTACACCGTTTCTGATGTTACAAAAGAAAGTGACGACATTACCGGAAATGTGTTGAGCCCAAGAGTGAGTGTTTTGTATAACATTACCGGCGATTTGCAATTCCGAACCGGTTTTGCAAAAGGATTCAGGGCGCCGCAGATTTTCGACGAGGATCTGCATATCGAAACCTCGGGTTCCCGGCAGGTGCTTCACCGGAATGATCCGGACTTAAAACAGGAATCATCCCAAAGTTTTACCTCTTCTCTCGACTATTCAAAAGCTTTTGGTGAGTGGCAAATCCAGGTTTTAGCTGAAGGTTTTTACACCCGGTTAAACGAGCCGTTTGCCAACGAGTACGGAACCCCCGATGAAAACGGTGTGGTTGTTTATACACGTGTGAACGCCAAAGACGGAGCTACAGTAAAGGGAGTGAACCTGGAACTGAATGCATCGCCCTCCGGAAAACTTCAGTTGCAATCGGGGTTTACCATTCAAAAAAGTGAATTTGACGAACCACAGGAATTTAACGAAACCCGCTTTTTTCGCTCACCCGAAAGTTACGGGTATCTGAGTTTCAGTTACAACCCGGTTCACGAGTTTAGCATGGCAGCTACCGGAAATTACTCCGGCCCCATGCTGGTACCTTATTTTGGCCCGCGCGCAACCAATCCTGAACAAGGACAGTTAAACACTTCCAATTCATTTTTTGATGCAGGAATAAAACTTGGTTACGAAATTCACCTCTCCGATTTTATGAGCATGGAATTTATTGGCGGTGTTAAAAACATTTTCAACAGTTACCAAAATGATTTTGACAGTGGCATCCACCGCGACCCAGCTTATATTTACGGGCCAGTCTCGCCGCGAAGCGTTTATTTCGGAATAAAAATCGGTAATTTTTTATAGTTGCTATCTATTCAATGACTGGTCCTAAATAACCGTTACAGCTTTATTCTACTAAAATACAAAGAATATCAAACCGATTGAAAGCTAGTCTTCAATCGGTTTTGTTTTGATACGTTTTAATTTTAATACTGCTCTGCTTTTGCATTTGCTGAGGTGTTCTTATTTAAAAGGACAAATGTGGTCTTTGTGTATTATAGATTTTTACAGAATCTCTAACTTG
>JAFGDX010000568.1 GCA_016931875.1 Prolixibacteraceae bacterium | reverse complement strand
TCTTTTTTGACACTTCAACTTCAAGATGGGAATTGTGTTTGATGTGTTCGAAATAGTTGATATATCCCACCTCTAACACTTTATCCTCGTTTTCAATCCACACGCTTTTTTTTCTTAACCTTTTTAAAGACACATAAACATCACGCAGAACGGTATCTGTCCCTTTAAGTTTTTCGGTGTCTATTTGTAACACCAGATTGTCGTACAGGGTTTTCTGTCCATCCGGATTAATTACATGCTGCCGCCTTACTTCCTGAATAATGAAATAAATGGCTCGCTTTTCAACCTTTGTGAAATCATACCTTGCTTGAGTTAATAAGTTAGATTGACTTAATGTGATTTCCTGTTTTTCCATATAACTAATTTTTGTGCAATGTATCATATATTTTTATCAGTAACAAACATTAGTGACGTAAGTTGAGAAAAAGTGACATTCGAGCGTTTTAAGTTGAGAAAAAGTGACATTAAGTTGAGAAAAAGTGACATTCGCCCTCTGGAAGCCCTGAAAACAGGGAGATGTAGAGCGCCAATAAAGAGGCAAAAAACATTTACCAAAAACCTTTTTAAAAAAAGCGCCGAAAAATTGAGTAAATGTTTTTCAAAAAAATTTTTTTTAAGGGAAAAACGAACAATTTTTTGATTCTTGGATTTTGAAATCGGAGAGAGAAAAAAGGCAAAAAAACGTTCAAAGAAACACTGGAGGAAAATCGGAGAGCCTGAATAAGAAACTTTTCAGTCTTGCGGGCTAACGGTTAAGCATATGTTTTATTATTTTGTGCCATTTTTCCAAAAACCCCGTATATTTGTACACTATAATGTACATTAATTTTATGACCATGAGAGTAATCAGTTCCGCAGAGTTACGCAGCAACATGAAGAAGTACCTGGACCTTGCAACAAGGGAACAGATCATCATCCAGAGGGGGAAGAACGAAACATTCAGACTGACCAGGGAAGAGTACCTGGAACCAGACGAGGATTTTCAACGGGCTATCAGCCTAGACGAGTTCAGGCAAGGGGCTAAAGCACATATCGAAAAACTGTACAGCAAATGAGGATAGTTTTTCTCCCGGAAACCCTCGATTACTTCAACGAGCTGACCACCATCCTTTACGAGAAAGAATATTTTGGCTTTAAAGAAAGTGCCCTTGCTTATGTGGACAGCTTGCTGGACGATGTCCGAGACAACCTGCACCTAAAAACAGCCAAAGCTGCCCCGCCTTATTTTGAACGCTATGGAAAAGGGATGCAGTACGCCACGTTCAGGAAAAGCCGGGCAACGCAGTGGTATATCTTTTTCACCAGGTACAAGGTTGATGACGAGATTGTTTTCCTGGTCAGGCACATAAGCAACAACCATGTTGCGGCCCAATTTTTGTAAAAAGCCATTTTAAGCCATTTTAAGCCATTTTTATCATCAGCAACAAGAGAACCACCACAAAAAGGGCGGAAATGGCAAAAAACAGCCCCCTATATAGCCGTATTTGCTTTTTTTGAGCATCTAACAAAGCTTCGTATCTTTCCCGCAGGTGAATTTTATAGCTGTTTACTTCTTTCTGCACCTCTTTTCGTATTTCCAACTCCGTCCGGATTTCTTCTTTAACCTTTGTTTTTACCCCTGAAGCTTTCGATTCTCGATACAAAGCAACCCGGCAAGCATCGGAACAATACATTGCCTGTTTGTTTCGGTTTACTATCGGTTTACCGCAGTAAACACATTTGTTTGGTTCTTTTTTCATTTTTCAAAGATAATAAAAAGGCGTACAAATCACGTACTAGCGTGTATTTTGTACTTTTTTAACCGAGTTATTTCCGACCGGGTCCCAGGATACTTTTGGAGGTATCCGGGACCGGTCAGAATAACTCTTACGCCCGCTCTCCGTTGCTGGGAGGGGCTTTTAAAGAGTTATACTTACCATTTACCAGGTCAAATCGGGGTCATGCACATTGTTGCATTTTAGCAGAATTTCCCCTACTTTTGTACTTATCAATTTATGGTAAGTATAGCTCACTAGACTTTTTTTGTTTTTCGTACCTCAAAAGCAAAAAAAATCAGTGAGCTCTCCGAGGGCCCTCCGGGAGTTCTCGCAAACATTAAAAATATTTGCTCTATGTCAAGTTTTGCAGTAGTTCACACAACTAAACTGGGTAGCGGTGCTGGTGGCATCGGTTCCCACATTGACCGCACCCAAAAGAAGCTTCCGAAAAACGTTGACCAGGATAGAATGCACCTGAACAAAGAGTATGTTGCGACTGGAGGTTCGTTGATTAAAGACATTAACCGGAGAATCGATGAAGGTTACACCGCAAAAAACGCAGATGGTTCATTGCGTTCCATCAGGAAGGATGCGGTTAAAGCTGTTGGTTTGATACTTTCCGGAAGCCACGAAAGAATGAAAGAGCTGGAGAAAGATGGAAAGCTCGACAGCTGGGCAAGAGAAAACCTAAAATTCGTTGAGCAGATGGTCGGAAAGGAAAACATTGTCCGGTTCACAATGCACCGGGACGAAAAGACACCTCACATACACTGCGTTTTTGTTCCCCTGGATAAAGAAGGCCGATTAAACGCTAAACAAATCGTTGGAAACAAGAGTAAACTTACAAAACTGCAAACAGAGTATGGCCGTGCTATGGAGAAGTTTGGCCTCAATAGGGGAGTTGAAAACTCCCGTATGCGCCACACCACGACCCGAGAATATTACAGGGATATTGAAGATGCGGCAAAAGCAATAAAAATAGAAACCAATTTAGTTGGGGTACCACGAAAAGGAGAAGAAGAACGCCTTCAGGAAATGTACCAGGTGATGGCCGCTGAAGTTTTCGAATCAAAAAGACGATTACAGAAAGAACTGAACATTCGCCCGGAATGGGAAAATAAGCTCATAAAGCAAACAGAGGAACTATCGAAACGAGCTGAAGAAATAATCAACACCTCGAGAGAAGTTGAGCAAATGAAGAACAACCAGGTTGAAATAATTAGCAAAAACATAAGGGAAAAAGTCGAGCTCGAAAAACAGCGCTTAATCGAACGGGCGCAAGCCGAAATAGGTAAAATTCAGAAGAACTACAAAGACAAAGAAAGCATGCTGGACGAAATGGTAAAAACCAAGCATATCAACCGAACTTTAGCCATCATCAATTCCCACATCCAGGAAAATTTTAAAGTAGACTATAAAATCGTTTTTAACGAAAAGGAAAACAAATTTTTAAAAGAAAAAATCATGCCTAAAAAGGACCGGGGCTTAGATATCGGGGGAAGGTAATACTTTTCTCCCCCTATTGTTTTTCCCTTATGCCTGAAGAAAATACACACTTTTTTGGGGTATTTTTAGGACAAATACCACAACTTTTAAAATTCAATATTACAATTCACTTTTAAGCCTTTCGATATCCTTTAACGCTTGTTTTTCATCTTCTTCAGTAAAGGGTTCTATGTCTTTAGGCTCAGGAACTAAAGTTGTTTGTTGCGGCAAATAATCTTCCATGATAATGTGCCTTGCCATAGCCCCCAAGCTTTCCGCATTGTTTTTCTCTTTGAGCCTTTTCATACGATCATACAATTGGGGAATTAAATCTGCATTGAACTTAATGTGTCTTATTACCAGGTCAACAAAAGCTTTGTTTTTTGGTTTTTTAGCACAATCCAACCAAATATTTAACCAAAAACGAAGTTCTGACGCCATGTCGTTACTGGTTTTTGCTGCTAATGCGTTTTGCTCGGATTCACGGGTAATTATAAAAATCTTTAAAGCTTTTACAGTTCGCCCATAGCGTTCCTCAGTATATTTGAAATACAAATCTGATTCACCATTATGGTAAAATTCTTCAAGCTCTTTTTGGGCAACGTTTATTACCCTTGATTGTAATTGTTTATAGCGAGGATATTTTTCTTCAAGCATCATTTGTTTGCGCAGCTCATGAATTTCCAAATACATGAAACCAGTGTTTTTATACTGACTACAATACTCGTAAAACCTTTGTGCATACTTAGTTTTTAAGGTCAAGGCAACCGCTAGGCTATACGTGGTAAACTCTTTGGCCAGCTCCACCAAGTAAGGTAGTATCTTTTTTGACACTTCAACTTCAAGATGGGAATTGTGTTTGATGTGTTCGAAATAGTTGATATATCCCACCTCTAACACTTTATCCT
>JAFGDX010000114.1 GCA_016931875.1 Prolixibacteraceae bacterium | reverse complement strand
TTTTTAGCCGTTTACGATGACTGGCAAACGATTTTATATTGAAGTTGCTGTCGATATCGAAAATATTCATTTTTAACAATTCATCAACAGAATAACCCAAATCTTTGGCAGCTTTTTGATTCACGTACTCTATCTTCCCGTTTTCATTTATTTTGAAAATACCGATATTCGCCTGGTCGATACCAAACTGCGTGGTTTCCAGTTTTTCCTTTATTTCATATTCAGAGGTTACATCTCTGAATACCAAAACCACCCCTTTTATATTTCCGTTTACATCGGTGATGGGAGCCGCCGAATCGGATATCTGAAATTCTTTCCCCTTTTTTGAAATCAATTTAGTGTGATTGGCCAACCCAACTATTTTCCCGGTAGTCAACACTTTCATAACCGGATTTTTAACCTCATTTTTGGTTTTTGCATTTACAATATGAAATATCTCGTTTAAATATTTCCCTTTGGCTTGTTTTAGGTTCCAGCCGGTTAAATTTTCAGCAACCGGGTTCATTCTAACAATTTTCCCCTCCAAATCAGTGGAAATAACAGCGTCGCCAATAGAGTTGAGTGTGATTTGCAAATTTTCCTCGTTTTCGCGCAGCGCCATTTCCGCCATTTTCCGGTCGGTAATGTCCCGCACAGCCACATGTCTTGCCCGTTTCCCGTTAAAAGTTAGTGTATGCGAAACGATCTCGACATGTACTACTTCTCCGTTCTTTTTCACGTGCCGCCACTCTCCGGCGTGGTTGAACACCCGATTTGTTTTCTCAACATCGGTCAGCAATTCCTCAATATCCTCTTTTGGTCGGATCTCTTTTAAAGTCATGGAAAGAAATTCATCCTCGCTGTACCCGTAAAAGTTTACCGCAGCAAGGTTTACTTTTAAAAACTGCAATGTTTCGAGGTCGTAAATCCACATGGGTTGCGGATTATTTTTAAACATGTAACGAAACCCTTCCTCTTTCTCCTTTAAAAGCTTCAACGCACTTCGCTCGTTCAACTGCCTATCTGTTGCAGCGTTTTTTAATACTGTTCTCACAAGAGCAATCAATTCGGCCTCCTTAAAAGGTTTCATCAAAAAGACATCGGCACCGGCTTGCAGCAAATTTTCCAGAATCTTGTCCTCACAATTTTTATCGGTAAAAATTATTACCGGAACTGGAAATTCCATATGGATATTTTTGAAACGGGCACAAACCTGTGGTAAATCAACCGAAGGATTTTGGCCTCCCAAAAAAATTAAATCAGGATTTTCTTTAACAGCAAGTTCGACTACTTCTTCAGTCATTGTAAAAGAGAAAAATTCTGTGGCAGAAAGCGTCTTTTCCAAAATACTTTTTATGTTATTTGAGTCTGAACTTTCAAGACCAACAGAAAAAATCTTCTTCATAATGTGCTTTTTGTATTGAGTGAAAAATGTTTCACGCGATATTATAAAACATCAATTTATAAAAATTTATTGTAATCGGAACAGCTGAAAAACAGGGAACTAACAGAAACCGAAAATTTCCATTTTTTACATTCTTTTCTAAACGTTTTTAAACACTTGTTATTAAAGGGCTGTACAAATCAAATCACGAAAACCAGTCTCTGATTGTGTACTTATTCTATAAAAAATTCAGCCTTTTTAACCCCAAGAATCAGAAACCTTGACGCAGCTCCAAAACGCAAATTGCTGACTATTTTAGCTTTCTGTTTGTTTTTGAAAGTCTTGAAAAATTTTTGCCCGGGGTAACAACAACCAACAAAAACAGGTTTTTGAACTCTGTTTTATTTTTGACTGCATTCAAGTAAAGCCCTGAATGACATGCAATAATAATACGAAATAATTGGTAAACAAACGATTTCAGAAATCTGACCCCGGAATAAATTGACAGGCAAAGTCTCATTATCAAATACAGGGGCGTAAAAGTAGCAGATTGAAAAGTAGAATATAAAAAAAATGGGAAGCAGTTTTCTTCCCATTTTTCTTCAACATCCGTTTATTATACCAACCGGTTTAATATAATTTGCTGCATATTTTTTCCAAAATTTTGGTTTTTGATACAACATCGGCGGTTAAGGAATGTGCAGAAACCGTGGCGCCTGAAATCCCGTCGATTTGTTTCCCTACCTGCAAATCAGAACCGCTTTTGTAGCCAATAAATTGTTTCAACCAGTTTTTGGCCGTAATTTCCTGTCCTTTGGTTGCCTGGTAATTAAACACTTTTATCTGTTGAACGGTTAGTTCCCTGTCAAACAAAATAAAATAATCAAAATATTCAAAACCACCTAAAACCGAAGATTCATCAATAGAACAGCCGCCTGCCCTGCAACTGTTTACTCTTCCAATATAAATAAATTTTGCGGTGGGTTCGCTATTATTATGTATTTCAAAATACTTTCCGTTTTGAATCTCAGCAAACATCGAATCGGCCAAAGGCAATTCATCTATTTTTACGTGTTCACCTTCCGATTTTAGAATTTTCGTAAGTGTTTTTGGTGTATAGTCAATTTCCTCCTGCGAAAAAGACAGATTCGACAGGATATTCAAAACGAAAATAAATATAAATTTGAACGACTGCATAAACTGAAATTAAAACATAACACCAAAACCTACACTCAACATTTTTGACCATTCATCACTTCCCTTTGATTTACGAAACTGCATGTCGGCTT
>JAFGDX010000567.1 GCA_016931875.1 Prolixibacteraceae bacterium | reverse complement strand
GGCTTGCTCCGGGTAAAATCGCTGGATGCGGATAACGAAAATGCAAGTGTTCAGGCAGAGCTGGCTTACGAAGATCTGAATTTGTTGTTGGTGTATCATTTCTCGCCCGAAGGACAAGTTGATGTTCAGTTCAGTTTATCTATCCCGGAACAAATGCCGGAACCCATCCGGGTGGGAATGACAGCCGGTGTTTCCACCGCTTTAAACCGGATGAGTTTTTACGGAAAAGGACCGTTTGAAAATTACTCCGACCGGAAAGGCGCTGCCGAAGTGGATGTATATTCCGGAACCGTAGATGAATTCTACTATCACTATGTAAAACCGCAGGAAAGCAGTAATCGCACAGGAGTACGCTGGCTGGCGCTAACCGACGACCGGAACAGCGGACTGATGGTTGTTGGAGAAGAGCCTCTGCAAACTTCGGTTTGGCCATTCACGGCTGAAGATATCAGGATGGCACAACATCCGAACGAACTGGAAAAAGCCGATATTCTCACGGTAAATATCACTCATAAAATGGCGGGGGTGGGAGGAAATGACTCCTGGTCGATAAATGCGCGCCCAATCGATCGATACCGCCTGCTGGAAAAAACGTATCAGTTTGGATTTAAACTGCTTCCGCTTACCCAGACAAAAGATTTGCAAAAGACTTACAGATCAGTAAAATAACACAACTAAAAAAAGGAGAGTGGGAATGCCATTCTCCTTTTTTGTATGGTCAGTTTTGTATTTTTCCGAACAGTTAAAATTCGGTTTCTACCTTGAGATAATCAGTCGAATTTTTTTAATGAAACATCTCAGCCAGGTGCAATAATGGTTATTCAATTTTAGCCGGTTTATCCACCTTGGTTTTTAGCAAGGCAATATCCAGCACATCCATAATTGTTTTTGCAAAATGAAATGTTAATCCTTTCAGGTACACATCCTTGATTTCTTCCAGGTTCTTTTTATTGTCTTCGGAAAGGATGATTTCGGTAATTCCGGCGCGTTTGGCAGCCAGTATCTTTTCTTTGATTCCGCCAACCGGGAGCACTTTTCCACGCAGCGTGATTTCCCCGGTCATGGCCAGGTTTTTTCGTACTTTGCGTTGTGTAAATGCCGAAGCCAGCGATGTTACCATGGTGACTCCCGCCGATGGTCCGTCTTTTGGGATAGCGCCTTCTGGCACATGAATATGAACATTCCAGTTGCCAAACACTTCCGGTTGCAAGTCCAGCTTTTCGGCATGCGATTTTAAATATTCATGCGCCAGCATGGCCGATTCTTTCATTACATCTCCCAGGTTACCGGTGAGGGTTAAAGCGCCCTTTCCTTTGCTCAGGCTGGTTTCCACGTAGAGGATTTCTCCGCCAACGGCTGTCCAGGCCAGACCGGTAACCACGCCTGCAAAGTCATTCCCCTGGTATTTTTCTTTTGAATATTCAGTAACTCCCAAATATTCGCGAATATCATTTTTGGTGAGTTTTTTATTGTAACTTTCTTCAAAGGCAATTTTTTTGGCAATGCGCCGCACCACCTTGGCAATCTTTTTATCGAGTTCGCGAACCCCTGATTCACGGGTGTAACCATCAATAATCAGCTCAATGGCATCTTTCGAAAAGGTGACGTCTTTTTTTGTAAGTCCGTGGTTTTCCAGCTGTTTTGGAATAAGATGACGTTTGGCAATTTCAATTTTTTCTTCCACCAGGTAACCGCTTACCTCAATCAGTTCCAAACGGTCGCGAAGTGGCGGGGCAATGGTACTCAAGGTATTTGCAGTGGCAATAAACATCACCCTCGAAAGGTCGTAATCCTGCTCCACATAATTGTCGTGAAACTCGCCGTTTTGTTCCGGGTCGAGCACTTCAAGAAGCGCGGAAGCCGGGTCGCCGTGAAAATGTTTGGAAACTTTATCAATTTCATCCAGAATAAACACCGGGTTGGATGATTTTGCCTTCCGGATATTTTGAATAATCCGTCCGGGCATGGCGCCAATGTAGGTTTTCCGGTGTCCGCGAATTTCCGATTCATCGTGCAATCCACCTAAACTGATTCGCACATAATTTCTATCCAATGCTCTTGCTACCGATTTTCCCAGCGAAGTTTTTCCAACCCCGGGAGGGCCGTACAAACAAAGTATCGGCGATTTCATGTCGTTCTTTAATTTCAGAACGGCCAGATGTTCCAGAATACGTTCTTTTACCTTTTCAAGCCCGTAGTGATCTTCATCCAAAACTTTGCCGGCATTTTTTAGGTCAAAATTATCTTTGGTATATTCGTTCCAGGGCAAATCGAGCAAGGTTTGGCAGAAGGTGTACTGAACGGAATATTCGCCGGCAGCCGGGTTTAGGCGTCCCAGTTTTTCTACTTCCTTTTCAAAAAATTTAGCCACCTCCTCGTTCCACTTTTTGTTTTTTGCTTTTTCCTTTAATTCCCTGATTTCCTGTTCTACCGGGTTGCCACCCAGTTCATCCTGGATGGTTTTCATTTGCTGGTTTAACATGTATTCGCGCTGCTGTTTGTCCAGATCGGTTTTCACCTTTTTCTGAATATCCTGTTTCAGCTCCAGCATTTGTACTTCTTTTACCAGGTAGCTAATGGCCTGAACACCTCTCTCTTTAATACTTTCAATCTCGAGCAGGTTTTGTTTGTCGGCCACATCAATGTCTGTATTCGAACAGATAAAGTTGATAAGGAAGGTAGAATTTTC
>JAFGDX010000113.1 GCA_016931875.1 Prolixibacteraceae bacterium | reverse complement strand
TACCACTTTGTGGTGCTTTTTTTTACGGTTTTCCCCACTTCTGTTTTAGCCCTGAAATCGTTTCGAAATGAAAATACAGAGGATGATTTTCACCGGTTAATAAAAAAATGGATGGTGATTTTGCTCTGGGTGGTTCTCATTCTTTTTTCCGTTGTAAAAACCAAAATCATACACTACTCATCCCTCGCCTATTTTCCGTTGACATTTTTGGCAGCCAGTTTTGTTTACCTTGCTTCAAAAAACAAACAAATATGGAAAAAATGGCTTTCAGCACTGTTGATCTTTGTTTCGGTACTGTTTGCCGTTCCTGTTATTTTACTGCCTTTTACTGATAAACTAAAAAATGAAATTATTGCCCGAAACCTGCTCCACGATCCATTTACGGTTGGCAACCTGCAGGCAACAGCCAACTGGAACGGTTTTGAATTTATTCCCGGAATTTTTCTTTTGGTCGCCATAGTTCTGATAGTAACACGCATTCCCGGAACAGAAGTCTTAAAACGCGCAGTTTATCTTTGGGGAACAACTCTCATTTTTACTTTTTCTGTAATTGTGCTGGTGGTGCCCAAAGTAGAAAAATATTCGCAAAATGCATTGATTGAATTTTATAAATCTCATGCGGGCGAAGATGTGTATCTGAAAAATATCTACTTCCGTTCATATGCAACGTATTTTTACGGTAAAACCACACCACCGGAAAACCAAAACTTCTACGACGAAAACTGGTTACTCACCGGCAACATTGACAAAGATGTGTATTTTGTAACCAAAGTACACCGGGCAAAACGGCTGGAAGAATACAAGGACATTCAAAAAATAAGGGAAAAAAACGGGTTTGTTTTTTTTAAGCGGGAAGCAAAATAAAGACCATTCTATTTCAAAAATCGCTTATAATAATCCGACTTTTTTTCATCGCCAAAGCGGGCATAAATGTTGGCCATGTAACTGGCGTATTTTTCACCGGGGTTCATTTCCCACAATTTTTCGAAATAGGGCAACGCTTTTTTAAAATCGGCGGTTACTTTGTCAAGTTCTTCCAACAAAATACGGTACTGTCTGGTTGTTTTATTCCGGTTGTACTTTTCCATTTCTTCCCGGTAACGATTTTCAGCTTTCCAGTAATATTTTTGGGCATTCCATTCCAGCGCCTCAATATTCTGCGGTTCTTTCCCGAGAATTACCAGCGAAATAGAGTCACAAACTCCGGTATTTTCCTTTTCCATGTGTATTTGGAAAAATTTCTTCTGGTTTGGAAGGTCATTTTTTGAATTCTCATCTAATATCTTCCAAACAGCAAGCGCTTTATCATACATCTCAATTTCTGAATATATCTCAAAAAGGCGGTTATTTATTTTATCCGGCACTTCACGGTAATTTTCAGCATAAAACTCCAACGCACTCAATTCTTTGGAAAGATTACCTTGCGATTGATAAATTTTTGCAAGGGTTGAATACATTTCGGCGCTTGAAAAGTTTTTATAACGTGCCTGGTCGAACCAATCTACAGCGAGTTCACTGTTTCCGGCCTGAAATGCCGATTGGGCAGCATTTGCAAATGTGCCACCATCAATTTCTTCCACAGGTTGCTGATTAAAATATTGCTGCCAGGATTCTACAGCCTGCGAATAATTTCCCTGCGCTGCTTTATTTTCTGCACTGTTTTTCAGCGAAGTAAATGACTTTGGCCCGCTACAGGCCATCATTGCAACCACAACAACCAAACCAATGTATTTCCCAATTTTCATCTGTCTCAAACTTTTAGTCTCTTTTGTAATCCATTCATTAAAAGGCGTCAAAGCTATAACATTTTATTTTTTTACCATATTTTATGCCATTTTCAGTTCAATTATTTTTTACAAATTGTATTTAATTGTACAATTCTTCAATCAAAATGCAGCACATACAATTTTCAATTTGCCATTTACAATCAACACAAAATCTGAAAAATACACCGCTTTTTACTTCCAAATTGTTATTCTCATTAACTTTTCCACAAAACATAATATCATTTTTGCGGTTATAATAAATGTTCAGTAATTTTATTCGAAATATGAATTGCATGAACCACCAAATTCTGCAAAATCAGTTATTTATATGAATGAAATAAATTCGGTTGTATTTTGGGGAATTAGAATTGATGAACCGGTTGTTACGGTTACCGACCTGCTGGTTTCTGTTTTGTGTTTTTTTTATGCATGGAAAATTCACCAATCAGATAAAAAGGAAAAAACCTTTCTTTATTTTAAAATCTATTTTTTTTCAATGGGTGTTGCAACCATGCTTGGCGGGCTGATCGGACATGCATTTTTATATGCTTTCAGTTTTTACTGGAAACTCCCTGGCTGGATTACCAGCATGATTTCGATTATGTTTGTGGAACGGGCAGCAATTGAACACACCCGAATCTGGCTTAAAGACTCCGTTGTAAAAATACTGGGAGTTATTAATATCCTTGAATTTCTTACTTTTTTAACACTTACAATCACTTCCTTGAATTTCTTTTATGTTGAATTTCACTCAGGTTACGGACTAATGTTTGTTGTACTTTCCCTGGAAGGATTCTTATTTCTCAAAACCAAAAATAGTGCCTCTAAATATCTGTTGGCCGGTGTTGGTTTTGCCGCCATAGCCGCCCTCTTTTTTATGTTTAAAATATCGCCGCACCAATGGTTTAACTATTTGTCGGTCAGCCATATTTTTATGGCAATTGCCGCTACATTTTTTTACCAGGGTGCCAAACGTATCGACATGGCATTGAAAAAAAATGACTAAATTTGGTTTATAGTTTACAATCATGAATCTGGAAACCAAACGTTTGTTTCTTTATGAAATTTCGTGGAACGACCTGGATAAAATCCACGAACTTCATTCTACTCCCGAGGTTGATAAATTCAACACACTTGGAATTCCGGAAAACCTGGAGGTGACCCGAAAAATCATAACGGCTGATATTGAAGATCGGAACAAAGAAGACCGCTCGCGATATTGCTGGAAAATAGTGAATAAAAAAACTAAAGAATTTATTGGGCTTGCGGGAATGAAGCTGACAAACGACCGTTTTAAAATGGGTGAATTTTATTACAAATTTTTTCCTGACTTCTGGGGAAACGGCTTTGCTACCGAAACCGCCAAAGAACTCATCCGGTTTGGATTCCATAATTGCAAATTACATCGGATGGAAGCCGGTGTTGCAACCGAAAACACAGCATCAATCAGGGTTTTGGAAAAAGCCGGGATGCAACGAGAAGGTACCCGCAGAAAAATATTACCCATCAGAGGCGAATGGAAAGACAATTATCATTATGCAATTCTTGAAGACGAAATAAAGTAACCAGCTTTTTCAGCCGGTTTGTAAATAACCTCCTTCACAAAACACTCATTCCTATTCTAATGAAAATCAATTAATAACAATTTATTCTTCGCAAAAAAAACAGAAATTTTTCAAAAAGGTGTAACTGAAAGGCCATTTTTCGGTCTTTACTAAAAAGCCTTACTAATGAAGATTGCAATTGTTGTGTTATTTATTTTAGCCGGTATCATTGTATCAGCGCAGGAAACAGAAAAAAAAAGCTACACATCAAAACAGGTTGGCGAATTACATCTTACCATTGATGGGTATTTGAATGAACCCGAGTGGCAATTGGCAAATTGGGAGAACCAGTTTATTCAGTATGAACCTTCGGAAGGAAAACCTCCCCACCAGCAAACAGAATTTGCCATTTTGTATGATGCAAACAATGTTTATGTGGGAATCAAAGCGCTGGACAAAAACCCTGACAGTATTTCCATGAGGCTTACGCGACGCGACGAAACCGACGGTGATTTGGCCGGTGTAATATTCGACACCTATCACGATAAAAGAACAGGGTTTGCATTTATTGTTTCGGCTGCCGGGGTTAAATCCGATTTTATTCAAAGCAACGACGGAGAAAATGAAGACAACACCTGGGACCCGATTTGGTGGGTGAAAACCACAAAAAACGGCGAAGGATGGAAAGCCGAAATGCGAATACCGTTAACTCAGCTGCGTTTTGAAGAGGGCAATGAGCAAACCTGGGGATTACAGGTGGTACGATTTATTTTCCGCAAAGAAGAATTGTCGGTTTGGCAACCTATGAAACGCGATTTTTCAGGCTTTGTATCGCAGTTTGGAACAATGAACGGAATAGCCGGAATTACACCCAAAAATACATTCGATGTGATGCCCTATGTTGTAGCACGAACCGAACGTTTTGAAAAAGAACCGGAAAACCCGTTCAGAAAAAACGGGAAAAGAAATGGACTGGATGCAGGGTTGGATGCCAAACTGGGATTAACCAATTCTGTAACTCTCGATCTCACCATTAACCCCGACTTTGGCCAGGTGGAGGCTGACCCGTCGGAAGTGAACCTTTCAACCTACGAAACCTTTTTTGAAGAAAAAAGGCCCTTTTTTATTGAAGGGAAAAACATTTTATCGTACCGCTTAAACTGGGGCGACGGCGACCAATCGGTGGAAGGTTTGTTTTATTCGCGACGGATTGGAAGGAGACCGCATTATGAACCTGAGTTAGATGATGAAGAATACACTGAAATTCCGGAATTTACACGCATTTTAGGGGCAGCCAAAATTACCGGCAAAACCAAAAACGGGTGGTCGGTTGGCGTATTGGAAAGTGTAACTGCCAAAGAAAATGCAGAAATAAAAGGCATTGACGAAAGCAGAATACAAACCGTTGAACCGCTTGCCAACTTTTTGGTAAGCCGTATTCAAAAAGATTTTAACGAAGGAAATACCTACATTGGAGGAATGTTTACCGCAGTGAACCGCAATATTGACGATTCTCACCTTGAATTTTTGCATAAAAGCGCCTACACCGGAGGAATTGATTTTGTGCACAAGTGGAACAATAAAAACTGGATGATTGACGCCGGTTGGTTTTTCAGTCAGGTTAACGGCACCGAGGAAGCAATTACAGAGACACAAAAATCACACATTCGCAACTTTCAGCGGCCGGATGCCGATTACATAAAATTTGATACTACAAGAACTTCGTTAAACGGCCACGGCGGAAAATTTACCATTGGAAAACTGGGAGGAAATTTAAAATTTGCTGCTCTTTTTTCCTGGAAATCACCGGGGCTGGAATTAAATGATATTGGTTATGCACAGCAGGTAGATCAATTTTTACAGGTTGTTTGGGTGGGATATCGAATTTATAAACCATTCTCCATTTTTCGCGAAGTAAACTTGAACATCAATCAACACACTTTGTACGATTTTGGCGGAAATTTACTTTCGCCAGGTGGAAACATCAACGGATTTCTTCAGTTTAAAAATTACTGGGGTGCATTTTTCAGTGCAAACGGAAGCGGAAATCAAGTTTCGAATTCAGCCCTTCGCGGCGGGCCCGCACTCAAAACACCGGGGCGCAAAAATTTTCACAGCGGTATTTTTACCAACCAGCAGAAAAAACTTTCGTTTGAACTGAATACCGGTTTTTCTGCCAGCAACGAAAAAGGATTTCAAAACAGCAGTAGTTACAACGTTTCAGTTGGTTACCGCCCTACAAAAACGTTGTTGATAAACCTTTCGCCCGGGTTAAGTAACGACAAAACCGATTTGCAATATGTTACCCAAGTTGATTATGGCAGCAAAAAACGCTACATTTTTGCACACATCGACAGGAAAACATTGAACATGTCGCTTCGGATAAACTACAACATCACGCCCGATTTAACCATTCAATTCTGGGGGCAACCTTTTATTGCAACCGGCAATTACGCTGAATACAAATACATTACGAACAGCAAAGCCCCAAAATTAACGGATCGTTATCAGTTGTACGCAAGCAACCAAATGGAATTAAATTCAGACTTGTACGAAGTTGACGATAACGGAGACGGAAATGTGGATTACAGTTTTGATAAACCGGATTTTAATGTAAAAGAGTTTCTTTCCAATCTCGTAGTAAGGTGGGAATACCGCCCCGGTTCAACGGTATTTTTGGTGTGGTCTCAAAACCGGAGCGATTCTGTTAACAATGGCTCTTTTGATTTTTCGCGCGATGTTAATGATCTTTTTGATGTAAAGGCAAACAATATATTTCTTGTTAAATTTTCATACCGCCTGGGTCGGTAAATATCTGTGAAGGGAAGCTAAACTCAAGGCACAGGATTTTATTTCCTGTGCTTTTTTTATTCTTTTACAAATTCAATATTTCTCCGTTTTGCTGTTTTGATATTGCTTCTGATTGCTGTTTTTAAAATGTTTAAAACATAAAAAAAACCGCTGAAAAACAGCGGCTTCCATGTTTTAAAATTCTATTCAAATCTTAATCAACAAACAAATTCTTCCCTGTTAATTTTATTTCTTTTGAAACCGAATTTGAAGCTTTTTTGCCGGGCTGTCCTCCGCCAACCGAAACTACAAACGTTCCTGTTTCAATTACGCGTTTTTCATCTTGTCCAATCAGCGAAAACTGGCGGGGCGACAAGATAAATTCCACCACTTTTGATTCGCCGGGTTGCAAATGAATCCGTTCAAATCCTTCGAGTTGAACTATAGGCCGCAGTGTAGAGGCTTCCTCATCTTTTAAATACAACTGTACCACTTCATCGCCAGCCATTTTCCCCGTATTGGTAACAGTTACCTTCACCGGAACTTCTTTGCCGGTTTTTGCCTTGGAAGGAATTTTTAAATCGGAATATTCAAACGTTGTATAACTCAAACCGTAACCAAACGGATAAAGAGGTTCGCCGGTGAAATATTTGTAGGTGCGGCCTTTCATATCATATTCATCAAATGGCGGCAGTTGATCGACTGACTGATAATAAGTTACAGGCAATCTTCCGGCGGGATTGTAATCGCCAAACAGAACATCGGCCACTGCATTTCCCCCCTGTTGCCCCGGATAACCGGCAGTTACAATTGCCTCCAGGTTCTGGTTGGCCCAGTTCACTGCCAGTGCGCTTCCGTTTAACAACACCAAAACAGTGGGTTTTCCCAGTTTTTTGATTTCCATCATCAAATCGCGCTGTGTTTTTGGCAATTTCAGATGTGTGCGGTCGCCACCTGCAAAACCATCTACCTGGATGGGCATTTCTTCACCTTCCAAACGCTGTGACAAACCCAAAACCAAAACCACTGCATCGGCTTCGTTTGCAACTGCAAGCGCCTTTTTTTGCATATCCGGATCGGGTATTGTCCACATCAGTTTGGCATCGCCATCGCCATACCAGTTTTTGTATTCATAAACAAACTTGTATTTTTTCCCGGCATCCAGTTTTACCTCCTTCTCATGATGAAAAGCATGATGTTCGGTGTTGTGGCTCAGTATTTTTTCGCCTTCCAGCCACACCTCAAGCGTTGGCATTCCCCAGCAGCCAATCTGGTAGGTTCCTGTCACCGGAGGAACAATATACCCTGTCCAGCGGATGCTAAAATTGTCGTCGGGCAATTCAGGTGCGGGTGAACCAGATTCCCAGTAGAAATTGATATTTTTATCAGTTCTGGTAAATGCAGGTTCTCCTTCCAGTTTGGCATTGGCAAAATATTCGCCGGTTACACCCGGTTCACCGTTTTTGTTCATTAAATATTCTCCGGAAATGGGGTGCAGGTTGTGAACCCCTTCAGCCAGATGGCAACCTTCGGCAAACAGAATTTCGGTATTTTGCAACTTGTTTTTTAGTCCCTGCAAAACGGTTACCGGATGATTGGGAATGCCATTGTAATTTCCAATCAAAGCCTCCCAATTGTCAGCATTCGGGCCAATTACGGCAATCTTTTGTATTTCCTTTGAAAGCGGAAGTGTTTCATTTTCATTTTTTAGCAGAACAATACTTTTGCGGGCAGCTTCCAACGCCAGCTTGTCATTTTCTTGTGAAGTATTTACCGAAAACGGAATTTGCGAATAGGGTACATTGGAGTCGAACATTCCCAGTTTAAAACGCGCGGTAAACAATCGTTTTACTGATGTATCAATCACTGTTTCATCAATTATTCCCCGTTCAACCGCCTCTTTTAAATGAGGGTAAGAATTTCCGCAGTTGAGGTCGGTACCATTTTCAACAGCAATAGCCGAAGCTTCTGCAGCGTCGGCAGAATATCCCTGAAACCGGAAAAAGTCGGAAATAGCCCAGCAGTCGGAAACCACATACCCATCAAAACCCCATTCTTTTCGCAAAATAGTATTCAAAATCGGGTTGGCACAACACGGATGGCCACGAAACTGGTTGTATGCTCCCATTACAGAGTAAACATCACCTTCAACCACAAGGGTTCGGAAAGCCGGCAAATAGGTTTCCCGTAAATCGCGCTCGCTAACCAGTGCGTTAAATTCGTGGCGCAAAGGTTCCGGGCCTGAATGCACAGCATAGTGTTTGGCAGTTGCTACTGTTTTCAGGTATTTCGGATCGTCGCCCTGCAGGCCTTTTACAAATTGCAGCCCCAATTGCCCGGTTAAATAGGGGTCTTCGCCATAGGTTTCGTGGCCTCTTCCCCACCGCGGATCGCGAAAAATATTGATATTTGGCGACCAAAATGTTAAGCCCTGATAAATACCCCGTTTCCCGCGGCGGACAAACTCGTGGTGTTTTGCCCGTGCTTCGTCGGAAATTGCAGTGGCAACCCGAAACATCAAATCTTTGTCCCACGAAGCAGCAATGGTTATCGATTGTGGAAAAACGGTTGCATAACCCGCACGGGCCACGCCATGTAAACTCTCGTTCCACCAGTTGTATTCCGGAACCTGCAGTCGCTCGATTGCCGGTGCGGTATAAACCATCTGGCTGATTTTTTCCTCCAGGGTCATTTGCGAAACCAAAATATCCACCCGATCTTCCATCGGCAAATCGGTATTGAGAAACTCAAAATTTACATCCTGCGATTTTGCAGGGAAAGCAAACATTAAAATGACAAGGCCAAGAAGAATTTTTTTCATATAAAATTGTTTACTGTTCTGTTCTGGTATGGCAAAAATAATAATTTGATTTTATTCGATATAAACTTTAGGCATAATTTAAATTGATTCCCTAATTTACGGTCATGAAAACAAATTCAAAATCAATAACAGCGTATCGGCAACTACGTGATGAAATTGACAAACTTTCGGCAAAACTGGAAAAAGAACACACAAAACACCTTAGTTGCAAAAGCGGCTGCGACATGTGCTGTATGGATTACAGCATTTTCCCGGTTGAATTTTATTCTATTCTGGAAGAGCTGAAAAATCAAAATTTCCAAAAAAATTCTTTTGAAAGTAAAAAGAACGGCCAGGCGTGTGTATTTCTGAAAAATCATCGGTGCACCATTTATAATTCGCGCCCGATAATTTGCCGCACCCATGGGTTACCGCTCCTTTTCACAAATAATGAAGCAGAATGGGAATTGTCGGCCTGCGAACTCAATTTTAAAGAGTTTGATTTGGAAAAATTTACAAGCGAAAACACATTCCCGCAAGACAAGTTCAACAGTAAACTGTTTCTACTGAATAAAAAATTTATTACTGAATTTGATGAAATAAAATACGGGGAATTCAACCTTATTCCTCTTAAAAACCTGGTAAAAAAGCTTTAATTATGAACACTCTTTCGTTATTCAATTTAAAAGGAAAAACAGCTCTGATAACCGGTTCGGGAAGCGGAATTGGTTTTGCCCTGGCCAAAGGACTGGCAGGTGCCGGGGCAAAAATTATACTGAACGGCAGAAACGAAACCAAACTAAAAGTAGCAAAAACCAAACTTGAAGAACTGGGTGCCGCTGTTTCCCTTCTTGTTTTTGATGTAACTCATTCAGAAACAGTAAAAAACACCATTGAAAACTATGAAAGGAATGTTGGACCTATCGATATTCTGGTAAACAATGCAGGAATTAACATTCGGGGTCCGTTTGAAGATTTTAATGAAACAGACTGGAAAAAAGTGCTGGACATCAACATCAACGGGGCAATGAACGTTTCGCAGGCAGTTGCGCCGTTTATGATACAACGCAAAGCCGGAAAAATTATCAATATCTGTTCCATGCAAAGCGAATTGGGGCGACCATCGGTTGTTCCGTATGCCGTTTCAAAAGGAGGAATAAAAATGCTGACCAAAGCACTTTGTGCCGAGTGGGCAAAGTACAACATCCAGGTAAACGGAATTGGCCCGGGTTATTTTGAAACCGAACTTACCCAACCTCTAAAAAACGATCCTGAGTTTGACCAGTGGCTGCGCAACCGGACTCCGGCAAACCGCTGGGGAAATCCGGAAGAACTGGTTGGGGCTGCTGTATTCCTGGCTTCTGATGCCGGAAATTATGTAAATGGACACATTCTGTACGTTGACGGAGGCTTGCTTGCCAGCGTATAAAAAGGATAAAGGATAAAGG
>JAFGDX010000112.1 GCA_016931875.1 Prolixibacteraceae bacterium | reverse complement strand
GGAAAAGTAAGTGCTACGGTGGACTACTACAACAAAACCACCCGCGATATTCTCTATTCAATAACCACTGCCGGAACTCTCGGGTTAAATGCATCGCCATCGAATGCCGGAAAAGTAAAAAATGCAGGATGGGATTTTAATCTGAGTTTCAAAGACAAAATCGGAAATTTCTCGTTTGACATTGCGCCGCATTTTTCACTTGTAAATACCGAAGTACTGGCGTTAAGCGATGTGGAAAAAGACATCTCAAAAGGCCTTTTTATTGGTGAACCGTTAAATGCATTGTACGGTTATACCGCCGATGGTTTGTTTGTGGATGCTGCGGATATTCAGAGTTATCCGACCCAACCCTACAATCCGGTGCCGGGAGACATCAAATACAAGGACATCAGTGGTCCCGACGGCGTTCCGGATGGCAAAGTTGATCCGGAATATGACAGAAGTGTCATCGGGCAAACGTCTCCAAAATACAATTACGGGGCAAGAATCAGCGCCAGCTATAAAGCATTTGATTTTTCCCTCACATTCGACGGCTCCGGCGGTATGAGAAGATATTTAAGCAACATGGCAGGACGGGCTTTTGCCAACAAATCAAATGTACAACAGTGGATGTGGGACAACAGATGGACCGTTGACAACCCCGATCCAAATGCAATTTATCCCCGGTTTTATTTGCACGGCGGCGGAACCAACGAACCTTATTCTTATATCTCCACCTTCTGGGCGTGGGATGCATCCTATCTGAAAATCAGATCGGCGCAGATTGGTTACACCATGCCCGAATCGGTAACCAACCTGTTAAAAGTTGACAAAATGAGAATTTATGTTGCGGGAAGAAACCTGCTTACTTTTGACAATTTCTTTGAAGGCTGGGATCCGGAACTTGATGTGCAAAGCGGAGAAGGCGTGCACTATCCAATGTCCAGAACATACATTTTAGGAATAAATGTTAATTTTTAAAAAGAAAATTATGAAAACACAGATAAAAGTACAAATCACTTTCCTGTTTATCTCCTTGCTCTTCTTTACTTCCTGTGAAGAAGGTATTCTTGATAAACAACCGTTGTCGCAACTGTCAACTGAAAACTTTTGGACAACCGCCGAAGATGCCCAACTGGCTCTGGCAGGAGTTTACAATAAGGCAACCACGTGGAGCAGTGCCGACCATCTTTGCGAATTTGATGATAACACCGACAACGGCATCGACAGAAAACCCAACCAGTCGTTTCTCATCTACGGGAATTTAAATCCTTCTTCTTCCGAAATAAAAAGCTACTGGAACAATTCTTACAGGGAAATAGCCGGATGCAACTATTTTTTGGAAAACATTGAAAAAATTGAGGATATGGACGCCGGCACAAAAGCTGAAATGATTGCAGAGGTCAGGTTTTTACGTGCCTTTACGTATTTCAATATGTCGCAGTTTTTTGGCGGTGTACCTCTGGTAACCAAGCTGCTCACCATGGAAGAATCAATTACCGTTAACAGCGTTTCGAAAGCCGAAATTGTTAGTTTTGTGTTAAGCGAACTGGACGCCATTACCAATGACCTGCCGGTTTCACGACCATCGAATCAACACGGAAGAATTGTTCGGGCAGCTGCCTTAGGCGTAAAAGGGCGTTTGCTGATGGCCGAAGAAAAATGGGCGGAAGCCGCTGCTGCATTCAAGGCAGTAATTGATTTGGGTGTTCATCACATCGATCCGCAATATTCAGAACTCTTTAACGGGAAAAACGAAGAGAGCAGCGAAATCATTTTCTCCAGAAAATACCTGGCCGGCGAAATTGCAAACTCTACACAACTATATTACCGTCCGAATGCCGACGGCGGTTGGCATCACATGAACCCCTTTCAAAGTTTGGTAGATGCGTATTTATGCACCGATGGAAAAACCATTCAGGAAAGCGAACTTTACGACCCACAGTTTCCGGTGGTAAAAAACGGCGTTAACTACAGGGATCCGCGTTTGTTGTACACCATTTTCTACCCCGGAATATCAACAATTAAAGGCAGGGTTTACCACGGGCATCCCGATTCCACAACGGTGGTGGGCGATGTATTTACCTATGATGCCGGCATGACCGGATATTGCCTTCAGAAATTTGTGGATAACGATTATACCGGCGATGTTTACAGTTCGGGTGTTGATATCCCGATCATTCGTTATGCAGAAATTCTGTTAAGCTATCTTGAATGCAAAATAAACGAAGGCGCAACTATCGACCAAAACCTGCTCGATTTAACCATCAATGCTGTTCGCAGCCGTGAATCAGTTCAAATGCCGGCGGTTACTGAATCTGATCCTGCAGCTTTAATGGAAATACTGAAAAGAGAACGAAGAGTTGAACTTGCGTGGGAAGGACTTCGCTACTGGGACTTGAACCGTTGGGAAATGGCTTCCGAAATATTGGAAAATAAACCCATGTATGGAATTAAAATAACAGATGATGATCCGGAAAATTACGACAGATTTCCGGTTGGGCCCACCGGGCATTATTTTGTTATTAATCTGAAATACAAATCATCCGATATTCCCTGGCCCATTCCCCAGGATGAACTGGATATCAACACCACCTTAACTCAGAAAGACAACTGGAAATAAAACCCAAAACAGTTAAACGCAGCACGCTTCACCAAAAGAGATTGCGTTTAACTGTTTTGTTTTTAAATTTGAATTCAAATCTAACATTCATAAAATTATGAGCAAACAAAAAAGCTTTGCAATCATCCTCACCATTTTACTTGGCATTCCGTTGCTGATTTCGTGTACTTCCCGTACTCAAAATCAAAACGCACAAAACGCCAGTGAAAATTCAAAACCCAACATCGTTTACATTCTGGCTGATGATTTAGGTTACGGCGATTTAAGCTGTTACGGGCAAACCCACTTTCAAACCCCAAATCTCGATAAAATGGCCGGCGAAGGAATGATGTTTACCCAGCACTATGCCGGAACCACGGTTTGTGCGCCATCGCGTTCGTCGCTCATGACCGGGCAG
>JAFGDX010000111.1 GCA_016931875.1 Prolixibacteraceae bacterium | reverse complement strand
GCAATGACCAAAGGCGGGAACGGAATCTGGACACACACCACCAAAGCGCTGCCCCCGGAATTGTACAGCTATTCGTTTATGATTGACGGATTTAAAACAACCGATCCGAACAATCCTTTTTTGATCAGGGATGTGGCCTCGGTAACCAATATTTTTATTGTTGGCAGCGGCCAGGCCGACTTGTATAAAATAAATGATGTGCCCCACGGAACCGTGGCCCGCCGCTGGTACAATTCGCCCGGCCTGGAAATGGAGCGCCGGTTAACCGTTTATACTCCTCCCGGCTACGAAAATTCTTCTGAAAAATATCCGGTTTTATATTTGTTGCATGGTGCCGGCGGCGACGAGGAAGCCTGGGTTTCGCTTGGCCGGACAGCGCAAATTCTCGATAATTTAATTGCACAGGGGAAAGCAAAACCAATGATTGTTGTTATGCCCAACGGAAATGTGATTCAGGATGCAGCCCCCGGCGAAGGCAACACGGGTTTTTACAAACCGCAGTTTATGGTACCCAAAACCATGGACGGAACATATGAAGCTACTTTTACGGACATTATAAAATTTGTGGAAAACAATTACAGGGTAAAACCCGACAAGGCAAATCGGGCTATTGCCGGACTTTCCATGGGCGGTTTCCATTCCATGCATATTTCAAGGTACTATCCGAATACTTTCGACTATGTGGGGTTGTTTTCGGCAGCAATTATGCCAAGGGAAGATGCAACCAACAAAGTGTATGCTGACATTGACGGAACCCTGAAAAAACAAATGGAGAACGGGTATAAACTATATTGGATTGGTATTGGTAAAGATGATTTTCTGTACAAAGCCAATACCGAATTCCGGCAAAAACTCGATTCCATGGGTATGAAATATACATACATGGAAACTGATGGCGGCCACATCTGGAAAAACTGGCGTATTTATCTTTCTGAATTTACACCATTATTGTTCGAATAAAACGGAAAAGAAATTTTATTGTTGTGGGTTATTTAATAACGTTTGAAAACCCGTTCAATGGTTTATAAAATGCTGCAAAATGACAATGATTAAGTCAATGGTCTTATTTTATTTTAATAAACCCAGGATTCTGAATTTCTGCCATGTCTTGAGTTTTTTCAACATTATTAATAACTGGAAATAACTATTCAAAACATAATCTAAAACTGCTAAAATGAAAAAAAAACTACTACTCGTATTTGTTTGTCTGTCAGTTTTATGGGGAGCGAATGCCCAGGAACTGGCTAATTTTATGAGACGTGCACCCATTGTTTCACCGGAGATTGGTGAAAAAATAGTAACCTTTCGGGTGGCAGCACCGGATGCCAAACTGGTAAGACTGTATGGTTCGTGGATGCCTGATCGTAATTCATCGGTTAATATGATGAAAGATACCGCCGGTGTTTGGACGATAAGTATTCCAACTCCTTCGCCCGAATTGTATACTTACCATTTTATTGTTGACGGGATTGTTGTAAACGATTCCAGAAATGTTTTTATGCAAAGGGACGGAACCCGTTACTTAAGTGTGTTACTTGTTCCCGGTGAATTGACGGAGAATTATTATGAAGCCGGTGAACACGGCAACCTCTCGAAAGTCTGGTACGATTCTCCAACCATCGGTACAAACCGCCGAATGTTTGTTTATACACCCTACGGGTATGAAACAAGCGGGGAAGAATATCCGGTTCTTTACCTGTTGCATGGTGGTGGAGGCGACGAAGACGCGTGGAGTACCATGGGGCGCGCCCGTCAGATTCTGGATAACCTGATTGAAAAAGGACTTGCAAAACCCATGATTTGCGTCATGCCCAACGGAAATCCCGGACAGCAGGCTGCCAAAACACAATTATTGGAAGAAAAAAGTTATGATCGCCGCGATCCGGAATTCGCCAATTTATATGTAAAAAGTTTGGTGAACGATATTATTCCATACATTGAAAGTCATTACAGGGTAATTGCCAAACCGGAAGCACGGGCAATCTCAGGACTTTCCATGGGAGGCGGGCATACACTGGCTGCCACAAGTTTGTTCCCCGGTACTTTCGATTACATTTGCCCTTTAAGCATGGGTGTTCGCGGCGAAGCAGCCGAGGTTGACAAACAACTGCAAGCAGTAAAAAAGGGTGGTTACAAGTTATACTGGCTGGGCTGCGGTGAATCTGATTTTGTGTGGGAAATGGCTAAAAACCTTGATGCCGCCCTTACACGAAATGAAATGGAACATACTTTTTATGTCACCGATGGCGGTCATACCTGGGCAAACTGGAGAAAATACCTGAATACTTTTGCCCCGCTGCTGTTTAAATAAGCTTTTCAATCATTAAAAAATTAATACACAGAAAAATACAATCATGAAAAAATATTTGTATTCAATTATTGCCTTGTTTGTTTTTGCCGGAACCTACGCTCAGGAGATCGGAAATTTTATGGGGCGCGAACCCATTGTTTCACCCGAAATTGGCGATAAAAATGTTACTTTCAGGTTTTTGGCGCCATATGCCGACTCAGTTCAAATTTCAGGTGGTTTTGGGCCTGTTGTAAAAATGGAAACTTCGTTTGGAACGATGGATGTTCCCGGAAAACTGGATCTCAAAAAAGACGAAAACGGGCTCTGGTCAGTTAGTATTCCACTCCCCGAACCGGAGCTTTATACCTACAGTTTTATTGTTGACGGGCTTAGTGTGAACGATCCGAATAATATTTTTATGCAACGCGACGGAACACGCTACCTGAGTGTATTGTTGGTTCCCGGCGAAAAAACTGAGAATTATTTTGAAGCCAGTCAGCGTGGAAACCTCAACCAGGTATGGTATGAATCGCCAACTTTGGATATGACACGCCGTTTGTTTGTTTACACACCCTACGGTTATGCCGGCAGCAAGGATAAATATCCGGTTCTGTATTTATTGCACGGTGCCGGTGGTGATGAGGATGCCTGGAGCACCATGGGACGGGCCTGCCAGATTTTGGATAATTTGATTGAGAAAGGTCTGGCAAAACCAATGATTTGTGTGATGCCCAACGGAAATCCTACTCAATATGCTGCCAGAACACTTATGATTGATGAAAAACCAATGGATCGGAACAATCCGGCAATGGGTATGATGGGAAATCTTTATCCAAAAAGTATTGTGGAAGATATTGTTCCGTTTATTGAAAAAACATATCGGGTTGATGCACGCCCGTCATCAAGAGCCATTGCCGGACTTTCAATGGGGGGCGCACACACCATTACCACTTCGTTGATGTATCCCGGTTTTTTTGATTACATCTGTCCGTTAAGTATGGGAATTATGAACAGAGACGGAAGCGAGGAAGTTCTGAAGAGCTACGAGACACAGTTGAAAGCATTAAAAAAGGAAGGGTACAAACTTTACTTTTTGGCGTGTGGTGATACCGATTTTCTTTTTGAATCGGCAAAAACACTGGATAAAATGCTTACGGATAATGGCTTGAAACATACATTTTATGTAACACCTGGCGGACATACCTGGGCAAACTGGAGAATTTACCTGAATACTTTTGCGCCTCTGTTGTTTAAATAAATATCAGAATGAATGTTTTTTTCAAAAGTCAATTTGTATAAAACTGCCGGAAACACGATTTCTGCTTTTCCTCCTCCCGGAAAGGCAGAAACGTGGCCGGTTTTGTAAGTTCTTATTTATTTGCTGAAATGAATTCTGAAAAAATAAAAACAAAACACATGATAAAACAACAATTAATTCTGCTGATGTTTCTGTTGGGAATAATTGATATAAACGCGCAACAAGCACATGTAAATCTCGATTGGGCGCCACAAAGAAACAACGAAGGATTAACTCCTTTTATGGCCAATACAATTTCACCGGAAGTATATGACGACCACACAGTAACCTTTCGTGTGAAAGCTCCGGAGGCAAGCGAAGTATTTCTTTCGGGAAGTATTTTGCTTGGGTTAAATGCTGAAAAACCAGTACCTTTTATGAAGGGAGAAGATGGTTTGTGGAGCCTGACAGTTGGACCAATGACACCCGAGATTTATTATTACAAACTGGTGATTGATGGCGTGAGTGTGGTCGATCCGGCAAATGCACTCGTTGGTTTTGCCGGTCAGCCCGGTTTTAGCATCCTTGTCGTTCACGGTGAAGGGCCCGCCTGGTACGATGCTAAAAATGTTCCTCATGGGGCAGTCACACGACATATTTATCATTCGGATGTTACTGGTGGCGAACGTGAACTGTTTGTGTACACTCCTCCCGGATATTCTCCTTCAAAAAAATATCCCGTGTTATATCTCGTTGGAGGTTCCGGCGAACTCGCTTCTACCTGGAGTATGTTTGGCCGGGTAAATTTTATTGAAGATAATTTGATTGCAGAAGGAAAAGCCCTGCCCATGATTATTGCCATGCCGAACAATCAAATGGTTCACCGCATGGATCCGAAACATACCGAAAAAAGTTTTTCCATGTTTAACGATGAGATGTTAAATGAGGTAATTCCTTTTGTTGAAAAAAACTACAGCGTAAAAGCCGATAAACACAACCGGGCCATCTCCGGATTGTCGATGGGCGGAAGACATGCCCAAATTATTGGAATGAATAATCTGGATGTTTTTGGATCGATTGGAATATTAAGCGGTGCTGAGTCGTTCGGTTTAATGCCGGAAGTTCTGGATGATCCGGACCTGAACAACAAAATTGATTATTTGTTTGTTGGCGCCGGAACGCATGAAACAACACCCCGGTCGCGACATGCACTGCTTCATCAGGAGCTGGAAAAAAGAAATATTAAACACGAATATTATATTGGGGGAGATGGTGCACATGATTTTGTAACCTGGAGACACCTGCTCTACCATAAGTTTTTGCCAACCCTTTGGAAAGAAAATTAAATACATAAAATTTTTAAAAATGAAAAACCTGAAAATAAACTGTTTTTTTTGCTTTTTACTCCTGGTGTTTTGGGCAGGCATCGGTAATGCTCAAATGTTTAACCGTACACCAACACCCAACGATACACTGCATTCAACAAGGGTTTTGCCAAATGGCGATGTGGTGTTTCAGGTTTATGCCCCCAATGCCAAAAATGTAACACTGGGGGGAGATATTGTTCCGTGGGGAACATCTCTGGAAAGCAAAAAGGCAGAGAACGGAGTCTGGTCAATTACAGTTCCAAATGTTACAGCCGGAACCTACCGCTACCATTTTGTGATTGACGGTGTAAAAGTATACGATCCCAAAGCCCCGGATGCCTACAAAATATCGGCTCTGATTGATGTGTTGCCAAATGGCGGGGATGATTTTTTTGCCCTTCGGGAAGATGTTCCGCATGGTGCGGTTTCTGCTATTCAATATTATTCAACTACTACCAAAACCATCCGGAACATGCAGGTGTGGACTCCCCCCGGATACAATGCCAAAAACAACAAACTTCCTGTTTTTTACCTGATTCACGGAGGTGGTGATAGTGAACTGGCATGGCCCGGAGTTGGTCGTGCCGGCCTGATTATGGACAACCTGTTTGCCGAAGGAAAATGTAAGGAAATGATTGTGGTAATGCCCGATGGGGGTATGGATGTGAACTTGTTTGTGAAAGACTTTGTAAACGATATTATTCCGTACATTGAGTCGAACTATAATGTATTTAAAGATGCGGAACACCGCGCTTTGGCAGGGCTTTCCATGGGCGGGCTTGAAGTGCTTGAAGCGTTTATGGCTCATCCCGATATGTTTGCCTACATAAACGTAATGAGCTCGGGCTGGTTTGCTGATAATAAGGAAATGTTTGAAAATGGTGACAGGCGATTAGCCGAAATTGCCCCAACCCTGAATAAAACCGTAAAATATTTAATTTTCACCCAGGGCGGGCCTGAAGATATTGCCTACAACAATGGCAAAGAAATGCTAAAGGTATTTGACAAAAATGGCATAAAATACGATTTTAGCGAGATGCCCGGTGGTCACTCCTGGCTGGTATGGAGAAACGACCTTAAAAATTTCGCACAAAAAATATTTAAATAAAACTAAATCATTCCAAGCGATAAACGAATAATCTAAAACCTGATAATTATGAAAACCAACAGGAGAAATTTCTTTCAAACCATGGGAGCAGGGGCCGCCGGATTTGGCATTGTTTCAACACTCCCTTTAACGGCATGTGCAACACCTTCTGAAAACAAAAGCAATGATGACGAACAAATTCTTTTTATCGGCGATGATGTTGCCATTGCCAATACACAGTACGGAAAAGTAAAAGGATTTATCCTTCGCGGAATAACCCAGTTTCGAGGTATTCCCTACGGTGCGGATACCAGTGGGAAAAACCGTTTTATGCCTCCTCAAAAACCTGAACCATGGAGTGATATCCGCCCGGCAGTTTGGTGGGGAAACTCTGCCCCGCAAATTATGGATGGCCGGTACGCCAACGCTTATTCTTCGTTTGCCGATCACTGGAATTACGATGATGTAAGCGAAGATTGTTTAAAACTGAATATTTGGACACCGGCTATTGATGCCGCAAAACGCCCGGTTCTCGTTTGGCTCCACGGCGGAGGCTATACAAACGGAAACGGCATTGAACAGGACGGTTATATGGGAGAAAACCTCAGCCGGAAAGGCGATGTGGTTTTTGTTTCCATCAACCACCGGCTTGGCCCCATCGGATTTTCCGATTTGTCAGGGGTAGGGGGCGAAAAATACAAAGATTCCGGGAATGTGGGTGCTCTTGATATGGTGGCAGCATTGGAATGGGTAAAAGAAAACATCTCCAATTTTGGCGGCGATCCAAACAATGTTACCATTATGGGGCAGTCGGGTGGAGGAGCGAAGGTGTGTACGTTGGCAGCCATGCCCGCTGCAGCAGGTTTGATACACAAAGCCGTTCCACTGAGCGGTTCAGCTACGTCGGCCATGGAGCAGGCCGTTTCCCGAAAACTGGGCGAATACATTCTGAATGAAGCCGGATTAAAATTTTCAGAGATTGACAAGTTGCAGGAGATGCCCTGGAAAGATTACATTTTACTGGCCAATGCAGCCAGCCGGAAATTTGCACAGGAAAATAATACAAGCGGCATGCGTACTGGATTTGCGCCTGTGGCCGACGGAATCAACATTCCCAAAGGAACTTTTTATTCCGAAGAAAACGGGGTTTCATCCAATGTTCCAATACTGATTTGCAGCACATTCCACGAGTGGGGAATGTCGAGAACCATGCCAGAATTGGAAAATATTACCGCTGACGAGGCTAAAGAAATGTTAAAGGAAAGAGCCGGTTTCAGAGGAGGACTGGGTGAAAAGGCTCCGGCTGTGTTCGATGCGTATGCCAAAGCTTTCCCCAACGCCACACCTTACGAGGTAATGACACTGGTTTCGAGTAACCGGATGGGAGTGGTAGATACAGCTACCGCAAAAACAAATCAACCGGCGCCGGTGTATGTAGCCTGGTTTGGCTGGGAGCCGCCGCTTTTTGATAACCGGATGCGGGCGTTTCACTGCCTCGATATTTGTTTCTGGTTTTACAATACCGATTTAATGCTGACACACACCGGTGGAGGTGCACGCCCAAGAAAACTTTCCGAAAAAATGTCGGACGCCTTGCTCTCATTTATGCGTGCCGGAAACCCAAACTGTGAAAGCCTGCCTGAATGGCCAGAATTTACGGTGGAAAACGGCGAAACAATGGTTTTAAATGATGTTTGCCAGGTGAAAAACGATCCCGACAGAGAGGGCAGAAATATGATTTAGTTGCCAGAATATGGAGCAGTGCTTTTCAGTGTGCTGCTCTTTTTTAAAAACTTCCGCTTAACCCTTCATTCAGCGCTTTCTGGTAGTTTTCAAGGTTAAATTCGTAAAGGAAGGGCGATTTGTAGGCACCGCCTTTTTTGCGTTCATCCAATTTGTTTAAAATTTTATAGGATAACATTTTTCGCTGAAAATTCCGGCGGTCAAGTTCCCTGCCCAGAATGGTTTCATAAAGCTTTTGCAGTTCGGGCATGGTAAACTTTTCCGGAAGAAGATTATAGCCAATAGGCTGGTAGCTTAATTGCCGGCGTAAAACTTCAAGCGCTTTTTCTATAATTTTTTTATGGTCAAGAATATAGGGAGCCTGCTCATTCACATTTTTCCATTCACACTTGTCAGAGAAAAAATCGGGCGAAGGTTTTACTTTGGTAAAATCAACCAGAGCATAGAAGCCAACACTGATAAATCGTTTTTCAAAAAAATGCAAATCAGGATGAGCTCCGGTATTGATTAAGTCCTGGATGGCGACATTGGTTTTTGACCGATCCGGGTCGCTAAATACTTTAAACTGTTTCATAAAAATATCCTTCAAACCGGTTCTTTCCTGTAAAACTCTTTTGGCAGCATCTTCCAGTGTTTCCTCTTTTCCGAGAAATCCTCCGGGCAATGCAAACTCTTTTGTATATTTTAACCGAAGTGTTAATACTTTTAATTCACCGTTGTGAAATCCAAAGATTACACAATCCAATGAGATGTGGTCCAGAAAATCGTCCGATTTGAATGTACCTGAATCAGTCAACTTTATTTTTTTTGCCACCAAAGTAAATAAAAAAACTTCTTTTATTGATTTATAAATTTAAAATATTTATTATTGTGTCTGTTTGACACATAGTTCTGTTTTTCTTTGAAGTTTGCGTGTTGTGAAAATATTTTCTGCCAGTTGAAACGAACGGTTGAGAGGATGAAAATCAGAAACAAGAGGGATTGGAATGAATAAATGAAGAACTCCTGGGCCAGTGCCGGCTGGCCATTTTTACATTCAACCTTCTTTTTTGCAGTAAAAAATTGTTGGGCTACATAAATAAGGACAAGTTGAAACGCTTCCTCCCGGAGAAACTTTGAAGGGGGGAAGTTTTTTCTGGCAGCTTTACACGGACAAAATCAGTTGAAGTATTTCTGAAAAAAAGAATGAACCCGTAAATTTTTAACTTTGAAATAAATAAATCTACCAATGAAAAATACCTGTCTTTTATTGATTCCGGCCATTGTGTTTTGTTTGTTTGGAATTTCATGTAAAACACAAAATGAATCATCCATCCATGAATCAGTTCAAACGGAAAGTGGCTGGGTGAGTGGTGTTTATGACGAAACTACCGGAATTACTTCGTTTAAGGGAATTCCGTTTGCTGCTCCACCAGAAGGGGAATTGCGCTGGAAAGCACCTCAACCCGCAGAATCATGGGAAGGAATAAAAAAATGTACTGCATTTTCAGCCAGCCCGATTCAGGGGACACCGGTTCCATTTTCGATGTGGACCCAGGAATTTATTGCTCCCAAAGAACCATTGAGCGAAGATTGCCTGTACCTGAATGTGTGGACAGGAGCCAAAACTGCCACTGAAAAACGACCGGTTTTGGTTTATATTTATGGTGGGGGCTTTTCAAGCGGTTCGGGTGCGGTGCCCATTTACGACGGGGAAGAAATGGCCAAAAAGGGCCTGGTTTTTATCACATTTAATTACCGCGTTGGTGTGCTGGGTTTTTTGGCCCATCCTGAACTGACAGCAGAATCTGAATACAACGCATCCGGAAACTATGGCTTGCTCGATCAAATTGCTGCACTGCAGTGGGTAAATAAAAACATTGAAGCTTTTGGTGGCGACCCCAATAATGTAACGATAGCAGGCCAGTCGGCCGGAGCATTTTCTGTTAATTACTTGGTGGCTTCTCCATTAACCAAAGGGCTTATCCACCGTGCTATTGCAGAAAGTGGAGGTGCAGTTTTGCCCTCCAGTCAACTGGCCCGCGGAAGTGCACTGGAGGCGGCAGAACAGGCAGGTGTAAAATATGCGGAGTTATTAAATGCAAATTCAATAGCGGAATTAAGGGCAAAACCGGCTGAAGAAATCTTAGCGGCAAGAGGTCCTTCTTCTCCAATTGTTGACGGTTACGTAATTCCGGAACCGATGGATGAAATTTTTGCCCGGGGAAAACAAAACGATGTTCCGCTTATTTTAGGATGGAACGAAGACGAGGGTTTTGGGGGACCTCCTCAACCTGCCGAAAAATTTAAAGAACAGGTGAAACAACGTTTTGGCGATATGGCTGATGAATTCCTGGCTCAGTTTCCGCTTTCAACAGAAGAAGAAGCAAAAGAAATTCAAAATGCACTGGGGGCATTACAAACGTTTGGAGTTCAGTCGTATAAATGGATGAAATACCAGAATGAAACAGGCACTTCAAAAGTATATTTATACCGGTTTGAACGCGATGTACCGTATGGTGAAGGGATGCAGGATTTTGGAGCGTTTCACACAGGAGAAGTTCCCTATGCATACAACAACCTGAAAATGAGCCCTCGTCCGTGGGAAGAAACTGACTATAAACTGGCCGATGTGATGTCGGACTACTGGGTGAATTTTGCCAAAAACGGCAATCCGAATGCTGAAAGTCTTCCCGAATGGCAGGCTTGTACTCCCGAGAATCCAAAAGCTATGATTTTTAATTCTGAAGTTGAATGCAAAGATCTTCCCAATGAGGAAATTTTAAACTTTCTTGAAAATTTTTATTCAAGGCAATCGAAGTAACCAACATAAAAAATCAAACTTATGAAAAACATTTCACTGTTAAAAACGATGGGTTTTGCAACCCTCCTGTCAGTTTTGTTTGTAACATGGAGTTGCGGCCCCAAATGGACAGAGGATCAAAAGGAAGGATACAACCTGGTTTACAATGAGGGTGGGCAAACCCTGGGCTATTCGTCCGCGTCAGGT
>JAFGDX010000110.1 GCA_016931875.1 Prolixibacteraceae bacterium | reverse complement strand
GACCGGGCTGAACAGAAAAACTGGTTCAATCACTTGCTGTTCAACACCGATGGAAGCCGGTTTATATTTCTTCATCGCTGGAAAGCGGTAAATAAAAAAGATGTGGGAGGTTTTGCCACGCTAATGTATACATCCGATACAGAAGGAAAAGACATTCGTCTGGTCGATCCATCCAATTATACTTCGCATTTTATATGGCGGGATGAAACACATATTGCCGCATGGACACGCCAACCCTCACATGGCCCCGGATTTTATGTTTTTACCGATGGAAAACCTGAAGAAACTTACGTGCTTAACCAAAAAAAAATGACGGTTAACGGACATAATACCTATTTACCACACAACCAAAACTGGATTTTGAACGACACTTATCCTGATAAGGACAGGATGCAACACGTTTATCTTTTTAATAGTAAAACCAATAAAAAAATTAAACTTGGTGATTTTTATCTTCCGCCGCAATACAAAGGAGAATGGCGCTGTGATACGCATCCACGGGCAAGCAACAATGGTAAAATGGTTTGCATTGATTGCCCTACAGAAAACGGTGGACGGCAATTGGTGTTGATGGATATTTCTGAAGTTATCAGGTAAAACCGTTTTATAAACCAAATACAATTTTCAAGCATCAAGTTTAATTTTTAAATCTGTTTTTTTGAAAAAATTACGCCTGTTAGTATTTTTTTTCAAAAATAAAATACGATTACCTCACATTCTAAATCTTTTAAACACAATGTAAACACCTAAAAAACAGCAACTTAATAAATACAAACAAATACTATGTAATACATAGTAATAAATAATGCATAATACATTTTTAAAAAAAGTTCTATTTATGTGTAACGAAATAAAAATTGAGGCGTCTTAAGATTGAAAACAAAAACAAGAAAACAAAAAACAGTTAGTAGCAGGAGGATTAGTCATGAAAACAAATTTTAAATCCCACAGGGGAAACAATGTTCAGAAAGCAATTTTGAAATCACTGGCGGTTGTAACAAGTTTGGTTTTATTGAGCATAACAGTTAATGCACAGGTATTTTGGAAAACTGTTTTTGAAAATAACAGTCTGAACCATATTGCAATGGCCATGATAGAAACAAAAGCAGAAGCAAACGCGGCAGCTGTAAAAGCTGAAAGTTCTTTGAATGCAGCCCTGTTGGCAGAGTTCTCAACTGTTGAAGCAGAAAACCCTCTGGAACTGGAAGAGTGGATGACCAACAGCAACAATTTCGATGCAATGGCAATAGAAGCCGAAAGCGACAATACACTGGAACTGGAAAGCTGGATGACCAACGAAAGTGTTTTTAACACAACAACTTTGATTTTGGAAACCGAAGCAGAACCCACTCTTGAACTGGAAGGATGGATGCTGGAGAATAACTTTGGCGGATTATCAAAAACAAAAACCAAAGCATTGCTGGAAAACTACCAATTGGAAAAAGACAATGAACTTACACTTGAGCCATGGATGGTAAGTAACATTTTCTGAAGTAAAAAAAAGCAATTGTGAATGCAACAGTGAAGCCGGTTAACGCCGGCTTTTTATGTAACCGGGTAGTTGTTGTGAATATCGGTCAATACTTCAAAACCGGTAGCAGTAACCAAAATGGTATGTTCAAACTGTGCCGATAATTTATTGTCGACAGTCCGGGCAGTCCATCCATCTGTCCGGTCGATATTGGTGGAAGCCCGCCCCTGGTTAATCATCGGTTCGATGGTAAATATCATTCCCGGTTTCATTCTGGGGCCTGAGTTCCGGCGCGAAGTATGATCCACCTGCGGATCTTCATGAAATTTCACTCCTACCCCGTGGCCGCAAAATTCATAAACTACGCTAAACCCCTGTGCCCGGGCATAACGGCTGATAACAAAGCCAATATTTCCAAAATGATTGTCCGGCTTTACCTGCTGAATTCCGAGGTCGAGACAGTGTTTGGTTGTTTGAATTAGTTTATCGGCAGCCGGTGAAATTTCCCCCACACTAAACATCCGCGAGGTATCACCATAATATCCGTTGAGAATGGTTGTGATATCAATATTTAAAATATCTCCCTTTTTTAAAATGGTTTTTTCTGAAGGAATTCCGTGGCACACCACCTCATTCAGCGAAATACAGGAAGATTTTGGATAGCCATTGTAACCCTTTGTTGCAGGAATTGCACCATGGTTTATTATAAATTCTTCAATTTTACTATCGATTTCTTCAGTGGAAACACCCTCTTTTACAAATTGTTCTGCATAATCGAGCGTCTCTGCTGCCAACACACAACTCTTTCTGATGCCTTCAATTTGTTCCGGATTTTTGATAATTATTCCACTCATATTATATTAAATTTTCTGCAAAATTGCTTATTTCGAATTGTATTTCAAAACCGAACAATAAATTTGTATAAAAGTTTAACACAAGTCGAATACAGAACGAAAGGAAAAAAACGCTGTTTGCCTCTCTTAGTATTCAAATTCAGACGAAAGTAAAATGAAACACAAAAGAGAACTTTCAACAAAATCTTATTTTATCAATCGTTTCGGGAAACTTTCCACTTCATTTATGTTCTACCAAATGCAGGATATTGCCTGGGAACATGCTGCTATTCTGGGTTTTGGCTACGATAATCTGAAAAAGGAACAACAATTCTGGGTGCTCTCAAAATTACTGGTAAAAATTAACCGCCGGCCCAACTGGGGCGAAGATTTTACACTGGAAACCTGGTCGCGCGGAACCGACGGCTTTTTTGGTTACCGCGATTATAATTTTACAGACAAAAACGGCATCAACATTATTCAGGCTACAAGCGCCTGGCTGGTTCTCGATTTACAATCGAAACGGATTGTGAGGCTCACTGAGTTTGATGATTTTCCCGCCTACCGGGAAAGTGTTTTTGGAGAAAACCCGGCAAAAGTAAAACCTCCAAAATCGGATGAAAACCTCCATTTCACCCCGGTTCTTTTTAACGAAATCGATATCAACCAGCACTTTAACAGTGGGCGGTACCTGGAACGAATTATCGACAGTTACGATTTTAATTTTCATGAACAAAACGAACTGGCCGAATTTGAAATTAATTTTCTGAAAGAAGGACTGCCTTTGGATAAACTGGCGATAAAAAAGCAGATGCTCGATAAAAACAACCATCTGTGCAGCGTGGTTCGCGAAAGTGATGGCGCCGACCTGATACGGGCAAGGTTGGTTTGGCGGAAACGATAAAAATTACGAAGTGTACAATTGCTGAATTTGCTTCAGCTTTTCTTCCAGCGGCAAATAACCATCAATCCAGTAGATTTTGGTTCCGCGTTTTTCCATTCCTCTGAACCAGGTCATTTGCCGTTT
>JAFGDX010000566.1 GCA_016931875.1 Prolixibacteraceae bacterium | reverse complement strand
TCGTACCTGCTGGATAGAAAACAAACACAAAACAACCTGGCGCTGGAACGTTTTAAAAACTACAAAAAAAACAACCTGACATTTGATTTCAAAGATTTTACGGGAAATACTGCCGACTATGGCATTGATAAAAACCGGAGGAAGCCATCGGGAATTAAAGCCGCCATTATTCGTGAAAAAGGGGTAAACGGCGACCGCGAGATGGCCTATGCAATGTACCTGGCAGGATTGGATGTAAAAGACGTTCACATGACCGACCTTATTTCGGGTCGCGAAACACTGGAAGACATCAACATGATTGTGTTTGTAGGCGGCTTTTCCAACTCTGATGTGCTGGGCTCTGCAAAAGGATGGGCGGGAGCATTTAAATACAACGAAAAGGCACGTGTGGCGCTTGAAAAATTTTATCAGCGAAATGACACGTTGAGTTTAGGGGTTTGCAACGGCTGCCAGGTAATGATTGAACTTGGGCTGGTTTATCCGGATCATGATATTCAGCCCAAAATGCTGCACAACGAATCGCACAAGTTTGAATCGGCCTTTCTGAATGTAGATATTCAGGACAACAACTCTGTAATGCTGGGGAACATGGCCGGAATGAAACTGGGAATATGGGTGGCGCATGGCGAAGGAAAGTTCAATTTGCCGTTTAACGAACAACACTACCATATTCCGGTAAAATACAGTTTAGATGAATATCCGGCAAATCCAAACGGATCGCATTATGCAGCTGCCGGGCTTTGTTCCGCTGACGGGCGCCACCTGGTGATGATGCCCCATCTGGAACGGGCATTTGCTCCCTGGCTTTGGGCTCATTATCCGGCAGAAAGGAAAAACGACGAAGTCGCCCCATGGATTCAGGCTTTTGTAAATGCGCGAAACTGGATTGCCGAAAAAACCAAATAATACCAAAACTTTTTTCAACCGGGAAATATAAATATCTACGAAACAATCATCCGTTTGGACAGATCGTTTGCAACAGCTGGCCCTTTTATCATTTCAACAATTTTGAGGGCAAAGTGAACAGCCACACCGGCACCTTTCCCGGTCACTATATTTCCTGCAACCTCTGTTGCTTCGCCCGAAATCTGTGCGCCTTTTAAAAACTTTTCAAAACCCGGAAAACAGGTGGCTTTTTTCCCTTCCAGAATTCCCATTTGTCCAAAAACCAGCGGAGCGGCGCAAATAGCGCCCAATAATTTCCCCTGTGTATTGAAACTCTCAATCTGTTTTTTTAAGCCCTGATGTTGGTTCAGATTTTCGGCTCCGGGCATTCCTCCCGGCAGCACAATCATATCAAAAGAACTGTACTCCACATTTTCAAAAAGCTCGTCGGCCATCACCCCAATCTGATGCGAACCTGTAATCTGTAAGCTTCCGGTAACCGAAACCACCGTAACTTTTAACCCGGCCCTTCTCAGCACATCAATAATTGCAATGGCTTCAATCTCTTCAAATCCTTCGGCTAAATGAACTGCGATGTTTTTCATAACCTTACTTTTGAACCAAAATAAAAAAAGATCTCCGGAAACCGAAGACCTTTTTTCAACAAAAACTATTTTAATATCAATTATCTGAATACTCGTTCAGCGATTTTTCCAGCTTTTTACGCGTAAAAAATATCCGGCTTTTTACTGTTCCCAGCGGTAAATCAAGTTTTTCGGCAATCTCTTTGTATTTGTAACCATCCAAAAACATGGTGAACGGTACTTTGTACTCATCTTCAAGCGCATTAATGCTTTTGTGAATCTCTTTAGTGCTGTAAAAAGAATCAGGCGCAGGATACACTTTATCTTTTGAAAACATCAGATGAAAATCATTATTTGAACCATCGAACGTATTTTTTGTTTTAACGTTCCTGCGGTAATCGTTAATAAATGTATTTTTCATGATGGTGTAAATCCAGGCTTTAAAGTTGGTGTTCTGCGTAAATTTATCACGATACGTTAAAGCCTTCAGAAAGGTCTCCTGCAAGAGGTCGTCGGCTCTTTCTGAATCAGAAGTTAAACTTAGTGCATAGTAATGCAATTTGTCTCTTAACCCGAGAAGTGCGTTATTAAATTGAACTTGAGTCATGGCGCGTTATTTTTAATTTGTCTAAACAAATTTAAGAAGCACAAAATAAAATAAAAAGAATTTGGAGTCTTTTAATAGTTGATTTTATCTATGCCACATAAAAAATATTTATACGCCTGTAAACAAAATCAGATGATGATTGTTACCGGCATTCTAATTTATTATGCATAAGTTTATTACGAACGCATATAAACAAAGTTACACCCACATATTATTTTGAAGAAGTAATAAATTTTTGAAAATACGCTGAAAATAAACAGGGGAATTTTTGAAAATTTGGGTCTTCTGTTCAAAAATAAATTACAGCATCATTCGTAAACCTGCCCCAACTGATACTCCTTTCCGGTTGGGAAATGTTTGATTGTAATTGAAATTTTCCTGCAACACTTCTCTTTCTCCATCCAGTAAAATAGTGTTAATAAGGAAATCATTTTTTACGGTTCCGATAATCTGTACATTGTGAAAAACATTTACACCCAGCCGCAAACCGGTCTCCACAAAATTGGTGGAAATACTGTTTCTTGATCCACTGTAAGTAGCAGATTCAATTCCATAAGCAACAAATGGGTTGAGGTGAAACTTTCGGGAAGGATAAAAATCTTTGCCAACACCAACGGCTCCCCGGAAAAACTCAAATTTTCGTTTGGCTTCTTCCAAAAAATAAGTTCCGTTATTGTAACCACCCTCCAAATAAATTTTGAATGACGTCCATCCATTGGCTCGTTTCCCGGGCGGAATGGTGCCATCAAACAGTTTTGAGAAGTAATATTCAATTCTACCCGATGTATTAACGGGCCCTGTAAAGGATCGCTCAAAAGCTAAATTTATTCCAATATCATTATTTTTTTCGAGATACATTCCCGCTGCTGTTAACCTCTTTCCTCCTATTTGGTAAAATTCCGACAAATCATTTTCTCCTTTCCTACCGGGCCTGTTATCAACTATCTTCATCG
>JAFGDX010000565.1 GCA_016931875.1 Prolixibacteraceae bacterium | reverse complement strand
CGGACTGGAACGTTGGTGGCGGCATGTTTTGGGGGGCGCTGCATCGGCGCGGTTTCACAGGCCACCTTCGGGGTTGGGATTATCTGAACTGTCGATGAATTCGGTAAAAGTTGCACGCGAAATAGAAAAAACAGTAAAATTGTGGGATTTGGACCCGGCAAATGATTTGCTCTCGCAGCGGGAAGAAAATGAGGCTTATCTGGCTGCTCAACCAGGCAAATACTATGTTCTGTTTTTTACTGACGGAGGCGACGTGGAAGTTAATTTTTCAGGCAACAAAGGAAAATATGTGTTGAAATGGTACAATGTACGAAGCGGGCAACTGGTTTCAGAGGATGAAATGGAAAGCAAGGAAAAAATTCTTTTCAGTGCGCCGGGCGATCAGGAATGGATAGCTTTGATTTCAAAAAAATGAAAGTTGGAAAATGAAGAAGGCAGCCGAAACTGCCTTTTACTATTTTTGATGTTTACTTTGTTAATTTTGAAAACAGATCTCTGAAAATGGCGTCGCGGTTTAAATCATTGGCCATTCTTATAAAATGCCGCGAACGATCGACACTAAAGGTTACCTGGTCCGTTAAAATGGGGCTGTGCACCAGGTTGGTCGAAATCCAGCCCGGGTTCACCAGCCATGCAACTGCTGTTACATCCCAGATTACTTTTGACCATGCATCGCGCCCACCACTGTATTCAACTACAATATTGTACAAATAATCCGAGAGTTCGTTTTTGTCTTCCAGGTAATATTTCAATTCGGGGATGGTGGTATGAAAATGCGAAACAACAGGCCGGCAGGGCATGGTAACAAATGGAACACCTGAATTAAAAACCACCTGAGCTGCCAGAACATCCTGCATCAGGTTAAATTCTTTTTGTGTGGGCCAGTTCAGGTCGTTTCCACCAAGCCAAACCACCACAATATTTTCAATGATTTTTGGCTCGATTAATATGGCCGAAGCAATATTGGTAATGCAACCCACGGGTACAACATACAATGGATTTTCGGGCGAACTGGCCATCGCCTTTTTTACCAAATCGAGCGCCGCCTCACTCCTTATCGGTTTCGAAACCTCTTCCAGATAATGATCCGAACCGCGAAAGGCAAAACCTTCCGGAGATTTGCCCAGCAGGTTTAGCAAGCGTAAAATTTCCTGGTAGCTTTTTTCCATTCCATCACCAGGCCCTTCCGAGCGGGCATTGTGAAAAGGCGCTGCGTACACCGCCTGTAAATCAATTTTATCTTTGGATAAATAAGCGTAAGCCAGCGCAAACTGGTCATCCACTTCGTTGTAGGTATCAGTATCCAGCACCATTTTAACTTTTCCAGTTGGCGGAGTAAGTTGTTGCAGCCGGAATGTCTCATCCAGTTTTGGAAAATTCTGGGCGTTTGCAAGGGTAAAAAGAAACAAGCTGATAAAAAGGAACAGGTATTTCATGATTTCGGTTTTATGGTTGAAAAATTAAAATTGTTTCATATACTCCAGGAAAATCCGGGCAGTCCTGTCCAGATTTTCAATCGAGCCGCCTCCATCGAGCACTTCACACATTTCGTAAACCACCCAGCCCTGGTACCCGATTTCTTTTAGTGTTTCAAACCAGGTTTTGTAATCAATAATTCCGTGTCCCATTGGCACGGCGCGCATGGCAGCTTGTTCTGCTTTGTAGTTGGTAAGGTTGTTTACATAGTTGAACCGCGGGTGAACCACATAATCGGCGGCAATGGTGTTAACAATAAACGGCTTCATTGTCAGGATGGACTCGCGGAGTTCTTCCTTTGACAGTCCTTCCAAAGTTGGCGACCAGGCATCCCAGCCTGCCATTACATTGGGCATGTTTACCTCTTTTAGCAGCCAGTACATGGCGTCGTGATGCAGGGCAATGTCGTGGTGGTTTTGAACGGCCAGTGTTACTCCGTATTTTTCCGCCAGTTTGCCCGCCATTTTCAATCCTTCCACTACTTCAGCATATTGTTTGTCGTATGGTATTCCGGGGCGTTCGTAACCGGTAAAAATGCGTACCATGCTGGTTCCGAGATCGTGTGCGAGCTCCGCAATTTCACCCACCCACGCTGCCTGGATTTCGGCATTCGGAATACCGGGTTTGTCAATTCCGGCGGTAAAATCAGTGTATCCGGCAAGTCCAACCAATGTTAATCCAAGTGAGTCGATTTTTGCTTTTAACCGTGCCCGGGCAGCTTTATCATAGTCGTGCGGCGAAACATGCGGCCGTTTGGCTACCAGCATCACACCTTCGTAACCCAGTTCTTTGGCTTTCAGCAAAAATTCATCAACGGTTAACTGGGTTTGTCCGCGCCACACCCCAAGATAACTTACCGAGTGCAGACAGGTTTTTACTCCGAAATCGGCAGGATTACCACTCGGTGTTTTTTGTGCGCTTGATACTGATACTGTTATAGGTAGTATCAGGAATAGGAACACTAAACGTTTCATATGAAAAAATTTTAGTTGTTTCGTTTGTTTTATTTCTCCAGCTCTTTAATTTCCTGCAGTAATACTTCGAAAGCCGGCGATGCCAT
>JAFGDX010000109.1 GCA_016931875.1 Prolixibacteraceae bacterium | reverse complement strand
GCAGCCGTTTACACCTACAAAATAATACGGTTAAAATCTGAAAATCCGTGGGTGCTTTCGGGGGTTGTTATCTATTTTTTTGTTTTATTCGGAAGGTATTCCAGTTTTTCTGCCGATGTAAACCTGGCCATAATCTCGGCCTGTTTTATTCCGGTTTTTATCTATTATTTCGAGAGAAAAAAGTACATCGTTTCATTTGTTATCCTGGTTCTTTCGCTTCTTTCGCGCGAGAATATCCCCCTGTGGTTTATTTTTATTTTTATGGTATTGATGCTCAACCACCGCCACGACAGAAAAGCGCTGATTTGGGGTGCCACCGGAATTGTGGTTTCAGTAAGCTATTTTATTGTTCTTTTTAAAATCATCATTCCGCGGGTTGAGTCGGAAGAATTTGGTTACGCACTTTTCAATTATTCGGCTCTTGGCAACACGCCCGGAGAAGCGCTGGCATTTATTTTCAAACACCCTGTTGAAACCGTCAAACTGTTTTTTGTAAACCACCTCGATGATTCTGCCTACAACAGTGTAAAAGCCGAGTTTTACTGGGTTTACCTGATTTCCGGTGGATTTGTTCTTTTACTCAAACCCAAATACATTATTTGGTTTATTCCGGTTGTTGCACAAAAAGTACTGAATGACAGCTATGTAAGATGGGGAATTGCCACTTACTATTCGGTTGAAGTGGTTACCTTGCTGCCCCTGTCAGTTTTTTTGATTCTGGCCGAAATAAAAAAGCGGAAACTACGAAAGGGGCTGATTGCAATTACCTGCACTGCCACACTGGCCACCACCATTCATAAAATGGATCGCTCAAACAATGCTGTTCCCTGGACCTTAAATCCTTCAAAAATAAAAGTGTACAGCAAAGATTTTTATACTGCACCTTTCAATATAAAAAAAGTAAACCAGTTGCTGGATAAAATTCCTGCAGATGCAAAAGTGAGCGCCTCTACCATTCTTTTGCCACACATTGCGCAACGGCAGTTTATCTATTATTTTCCAACAGTAAGAGATGCAGATTATATTGTTTTTTCGGTGTTCGACAATAATTATTTGTTTTCTGATGCCGCCAATGAACAGTTCCGGCAGCAATATCTGAATAACCCGGAGTGGGTGGTTGTTGAAAAAGAATTCCCTGTTTATTTATTGCAAAAACAGGATTCCGCCCATATAAACCAAAATGTTACTGAAAAACTTTCAAATCAAACCGATACCATCACCTGTAATTTTGAAACACTTGACACGGTCAGCCAACACATTCTTTTATCGAACAACCAAAAAGCGGATACCTTGAGCAACCTGACCAACAAAATTTCACACAGTGCGGAACACAGTGTTTTCCTTACCAAAGAAAATCCATACAGTCATTCCATTCGCTTAAACAATCTCGACAGTGTTGTTTTTGTGGAAATAAGCGCCTGGTCGTTTTCAACAAACAACAATGCTTTTATTGTTGCCACCGGAGACAATAACTTTTACACAGCCACTCATGAAGCGGATACTGTTTCGGCGGATGGATGGAAAAAACACCGCTTAAGTTTCTGGATTCCGCAGCAACCGCCGTGGGAAGATGTTGAAATTTATTTTTGGAACAATGGTGAGGAAACGGTTTATTTTGATGACCTCACCATCATAAAAAAATATGAATGGTAAAATCGAATCAAAAGGTGATTCAAAATAATGCAGCAAAACCCCACCATTTTAGCCGGGTTTTCTTTTGTTCCTTTAAATACCAATAAATGCTGGTTCATTTTATATTCTTGTTATTTTTACCAGTCAAAATTCAAAAACAAATGGTAAACAGGAAAAAGGTAATTGTTGGACTTCTGGCATACAACGCTTCAAAAACACTTGAAATTACCTGCAGTGGGGTTGGCAAGTGGTTTGTATCATGCAGTAATTGGCTCGCATATTTTAGGAAAGGGAGCGTTAAAAACATCAGTTCAGTATAGGTTGCGGAAGTGGGGAATAGCAAAATTTAGCGACTTTGCCAAATAAGAATAATTGCTCAATGTGGAAACAAATAATGAAGTTGAGAGAAAAAATCTTAAAATATACCTGTGCAATCCCCGAAAAAAAACGCAAATTTCGACGATCTGAGAATTAAGAAATTTCCCCATATTTCAGAGTAGGACTTGAACGACACATAAGAATATTGACAAAAAACGAATATTAGACAAATATCAAAGAATGAGGTAAAATGATGCAATATTTCAAATACAAATGTCTATCAATTTTAAAGTTTGTTGAAAGCAAATTCTTTTTTTACCTGATACTGTGTTTCAATATAGTTTTAATGAGTACAACCAGATTTTATCCAACGATGGATGGGGCAGCTCATTTATACAATTCAAAACTTCTTGAATATTTATTAAATGGTGATAATTTTTTAAACCAATTTTATACTCTAAATTCTATTTCAACTCCCAATTGGCTAAGCCATTTAATAATTGCAGCTATTAGTAAATTATTTCCGATCTGGTTGGCTGAAAAATTATTAATAATTGGATACATTTCCGGTATGGCCTTCTCTTTTAGATATTTTCTGAAACAAGTCAATCCAGACTCCCTATATATCAGCCTGTTAATATTTCCATTTTCTTATACTTTTTTGTTTTATCTTGGATTTTATAACTTCAGCATTTCTTTTATTTTCTTGTTTCTTGCTATCGGCTATTTCATAAAGAACATTGAATCTGAATCTTATAGCAAGTATCTTGTTTTATCAGCACTTATTACTTTATGCTATTTTTCAAATATACTAACCTATGGATTTTTAGGCCTCACCCTTGGATTATTAGCTATCCAATACTCTCTTTCGAACGATTATGTTTCAAAATCAGTTAGGAATGTTTTATTTTCTGTCGCGAAAAGTTTATTTTCATTGTTGGTTGCATCGATTCCGTCGCTTATTCTTCAGCTTATTTTTTTATCCAATGTAACTTTCTTCCCAACTAATGAAGCCTATCCTCCAAAAGAATTAGTAAAATGGATTCTTGATGTTCGTTCTCTCATAATTTACACTTATGAAGATGAGATACTTACCCAACCAATGCTAATAGTTGTGGTAGCTCTTCTTGTTTTAAGTATTAGGCATATAAGTACTGCCAAAAAAAGAAATTTCTTTTCCCTAACATTATTAATTCAAACATTTCTTTCTGCAATATTATTGTTTTTGATACCTGACGGTTCGGGTTCTGGTATGATGTCACACCGATATTTAATCATATTCTTTTTCTTTGTATTACTCTGGGTTGCTTCAATAGTTGTTCGTAATAATCTGAACCGAATTATTCTAATAGTAGCTATCTCTCTTCATATTGGGTTGCTCTTCAAACATTATAATGGAGCAATAAGAGGTCTTAATCATAACGCTGAAATTATATATAACACAAGTGATTATATCGATTCTAACAAAGTAATTCTCCCCATCAATTTATCAGACCATTGGATTGAACCTCATTTCTCTAATTATCTTGGCTTAAAAAAGCCAGTATTAATATTGGAAAACTATGAAGCTGGTGTTGGATGGTTTCCAGTGAGATGGAGACTGGATGAACTGCCAAATTTCCATATCAATGGTGAATCCTCTATTGGAGATTTAAGTTGGATAACAAATAAAAACTCAGCAGCAAATACAGCTATCGATTATATATTCATTTATGGTAATCTCTCCAAGTTAAAAGAAGAAAAGTGGAACAAATTAAACATCATATTAGCTAACGATTTTGAACTTGAACACGAAACAACGGAAGGATATGTTTTACTTTACAAAAGAAAATAATCGAATCAGAAACATATTCAATTATAATTGATGGAAAAATGAGCATAAAAAAGAAAGGTTATCAATCGTGATGAATTAATCGTCTATCTTTGGAATGCAGGAAACGAGCCAATATATTTTGATGATCTGAAAATAATTAAGAAATACAAATGATTTTATTCTGTTTATCGAAAAGTATAATATTTTTGGTTAAAAGTATAAAGTGATGCTCAAAACAGCCAAAACTGCTACATCTAAAAATAAATTAGCTTTCCTGCTATTGGGCCATTTGTCTTTTGCAACATTATTTATTTTCTCGATTATCTTTTTTAAGGAGCGTATTTTTTTCTCCGACTCCTCTTTCTATTTCTTTAAAATCGTAAATTTTGAAAAGATTAATGTTGAAGCATACAGGTATGGAGCAGTACTGCACGAGATTCCCTTGCTGATGGCAATTAAATTGGGAATCGATTTAAAATGGCTGACAATTATCTATTCGGTTTCATTCATTTTGCTTTATTATCTTGTTTTTATTTTATGTACTCATCTGTTGAAAAATATTTCTGCAGGACTTGCTGTAATTGTTGTATTAACATTGTGCATCAGCCAATCTTTTTTTCACCCGGTAACCGAAACCCATCAAAGCCTGGTTTATGCAATTATGGTTTATGCAATTCTTCAATATTCTGAATTCCGATACCCGGTTATTCAATTTGTACTTGCAATAACATTTATTGTAATTTCGTTTTTTGCGCATCCGGTAGCAATTTATCCACTTTCTTTTATTATCGGATACTCGGCAATCGATAAAAATCAGTTGCATTCATTAAAACCTTATATTTTACTGATTTTCACAGGGAGTCTGGCAATTGGAAAAGTATTGTTTACCAGCGAGAATTCATACGAAGGAAAGTTTTTCTCAGAACTAATTAACTCACCATCAATTATTTTTGATTTCGCAGGTTTCTACAGTACTAAATTTTTTATTGACAGACTGAACGGATTGTATCTGTGGTTAGTAATATTGGAACTTGTTCTTGTAACATTGCTCATTTTTAAAAAGGAATACATAAAACTTATTTGGCAACTTTGTTTCTTATTTTTTTTCCTGGCAATATCCCTTATTACATATCATCAGGGCGATTCAGATTTATTAATGGAGCGAGCATTCATGCCACTTGCACTTTTTATTGCTGTTCCTTTACTGAACGAAACAATAAAAAACAATTTCAAATTCACCATTCCTAAAGTGGTTTTATTAACAATTATCATTGGAATTAGCTTAAACAGAATTTATGCACAAGGCACGGAGTTTCAGGCAAGAACGGAATTTAGCAAAGAACTCCTAAGAAAAACAGCGAAGTTTTCAAATAAGAAATTTATCGTGCATCAAAATAAAATAGAAAGACACATACTTACTTTCTGGTCATATTCAATTGAAACCTTACTATTAAGCGCAATAACAGAAGACTTACCAACACAAACCATTTATTCTGCAAACAATCCTGAAGAGCTCTCCAAATATACAACAAATCCCAATTCAGTTTTTTTAGGCCCCAATTTCTGGTTGGAATGGGACATCGAGAGTTTAAATTCAAACTATTTTGTTCTTCCTGAAAATACTCCATATAAAATTATCGATATCGATAATTTGAATTAGTATGACCAAAAATTAATTCATAATACCAACTGATAAAAACAAACGAGCGATGTTTCGCTAATTTAAACCCGATGACAAATCAATAAAAATTCTCCAAAAAATTTGCTGCTCATTTATTTTCAACCAGCACAAGCCACTATGTATTTCAACATTACGTAGATTCAGATGGCTCCAACCGGTTCAATTTGTTTACCAGGTTTTGCATCTTCAAAATAAAATAGTTGCGGAATTAAAAGGAAGATGAATACTCAGAAACAGCAAAACATTTTGTGATTGCTATTTCTCAATTAAAAACAAAACAGTTCAGGTTTAGTTGCCGAATCTTTAGCATCAATTGATTTGAATTAAACAAGTGGTGTCCATACTTACTTCGCGAGTAGAAAGATTCAAAAACCTCAAACTTAAATTATTCATCCCTTTGTGGGAAATAAAATAAACCGTATCAATATCAATATATTTTACTGTTTCATCGTACCCGGCTTTTGTTGTGTAAAGCCACGAACCGCCTTTTCCAATTATTTCATAATATTCTTCCCAGTCCGCTATTTGCCTCACTGTATCTTTTGCATAAAAAAACAGTTCATAATCTTCCATGTGGTAATTATATAATTTATCACCGGGGTTTTTATTTGCTTGAAAAATATTAAGAGCCTGTGGTGGTGCCTGGTAATTGAAGAGATTTGGAATAAACGAGACGTTTAAAAACAGATTAAAGCTTCCGGTCATGGCCACCGAAATAAACACCATCCGTTTGAAACGACCAAAAATAACGAGGGTTGAGGCAAAACCCGCCGCCGCCATTATAAAAAGCAAAACAAACAGCAGCCACCCTTTTTCCGCTCTGAACATAAAACCAACAAAAGCAAACAACGCCAGAAAAACGATAAGAAAGATGCGTTGTGCCCGAATTAATTTCTGTTCGTTATGAGCAGCAAACACAATGTCTGTCCATTTTCCGGTAATTACAGCAATTACCGGAACTGCCAGCAAAAAATAGTTGGGCGCCTTTCCTTTGGCAATGCTCAAAATGCCGGTAAAAACCATCACACTGCCCAGCAGGGCAATCCCCCGGATATCTTTTTCTTTGGCTGAAAACCAGCTTTTAATTTCGGAGAAAAGAGCAAAAACAACAAAAACCGTCCAGGGAAGAAAGGCCCACACAATGGTATGCAGGTAGAAAAAGTAGTCCGTGCTCGAGCCTGCATATTCGCCCGAAATCCGGCCAAAATTATTGGTAATAAAAAAGAAACGGATTCCTTCGGCGCCAAAACTTTTATACAAATGCACGAGTGCCGGCGAAACAACCAAAAGAGCAATTAAAATTCCGGGAATCCATTTGGGATGAAAAATCTGTTTGTATTTTTTTTGAAAAACCAAATAAAAAAGGACCACAAAAAAAGGCACCACAGCGCCAACCGGCCCTTTTGACAACATGGCCAGCCCAACTCCGGCAAATCCCAAAATAAAATGTTTAGCCCGGTTGGTTTTCAGGTACAGGACGAGTTGCCAAAGTGCCAGAACCACGCCGGTTTGCAAAACAGTGTCAGTATGAATATCAAAAAGATAGAGTACAAATATTTGCGAAGTAGCGGTAACCAAAGCGGCAAATCTGCCTGCGTTTTCCGAAAACAGTACTTTTCCGAGCCGGTAGGTAAAATAAACTCCGGCCAGTGCCCAAAGTGCGGGGAATATTTTAAAAGCAAAGTTGGTGTTTCCAAATAATTTAATTCCAATTCCCGCCAGCCAGAAAAGCAAATGTGGTTTTTGGTCGTACAATTCGCCATTGATTTTTAGAGTCAGCCAGTCGCCCGACTCTGTCATTTGTTTTGAAATAGCAGCATACAACCCCGAGTCGCCGGTAAGATCGATAAAAAGCCCCCATATATAAACTCCGGCGAAAAGCAAAAAAGCATAGCCCCACAAAATATATTTAAACGAGTTTTTCACGTTAGCCAGGCAAAATTCATCATCAGGGCAAAATAACGATTAAAGTTCGAAAGTGGTCTGCGAAAAAGCATAAAAATAATCTCTGTAAAAACAGAAACGGCAAAGTGCCTGTTTTTCAAAACAAAAAAATTCACCAACAACCGTGAAGATGCAGGACGACAACTTTATACAAGTACTTTAAAAATACCCGAAACGAAAAACAGTCAGACATATACCTGAATTTGCATTATATTCAGCACAAAGTAGCCAGGCAGGCTGAAGCAATAAATTAATTTGCCGGGCGTTTTTGCAAAACAGTTTTTAAGCGTAATTTAGAAGCAAAATTTGAAAAATGGATAAAATAGCCATATTCCCCGGTTCGTTCGATCCGTTTACCATCGGGCACGAATCAATCGTAAAAAGAGCCATTCCGATGTTTGATAAAATCATTATCATGATTGGGTTTAACGCCAATAAAAAATCGTTTTACTCCGTTGAAAAAAGGCTCCGGTGGATAAACCAGGTATTTAAAAACCAGGATAAAATTGAGGTGCGAGTACACGAGGGACTGACCATCGATTTCTGCAAAGAGGTAGGTGCACGGTATATTTTGAGGGGGCTGCGAACCTCATCCGATTTTGAATATGAACGCGCCATTGCCCAGGTAAATAAAAAGATGCACCCGGAAATTGAAACCGTATTTCTTCTCACCTTGCCCGAACATACGCCGGTAAATGCCTCCATCATCCGCGACATTGTGTTGCATGGCGGCGATGCAAGCATGTTCCTTCCCCAGGCTTTAAACATGGATGAATTCAAAATAGAAAACAAAGATTAAATTTCTGTTTATGAATAAATTACCTGTTCTGATTATCATTTTTATTCTAATCAGCAAACTATCTTTTTCCACTGTTCTGGAAGGACAGAACAAAAATTATGCGGGAGAAAAAATTACATTTTACACCTATTCTGATCCGGTAGCAAAAACTGAACAAGAATTGTTTTCCATTCAGTTCAACAGCGACGGAAAATTTAAAACTGAAGTTGAGGTAAATAAAACCACCTTTGTATTTTGTGAATTTGGAATTTACCGCGGAGAATTTTTTCTTGAGCCCGGCAAAACCATACAGCCGGTTTTCCCGCCTTTACAAAAAAAATCGTTTGCCGACCAAAAAAACCCCTTTTTCGAGCCGGTTCTTTTCTGGTTTAGAATTCAGGGAGATGAAGAGCTAAACCAAAAGATTATTGATTTTGAAGCCCGGTTTAACCAGCTTACCAACCAATATTTTAACCCGCTTTATTTCAAGCAGTCGCGAGAAATTTACGATTCAATTGTATACGTATTGAACAACAACTTTCCAAAATCGAACAATTCTGTTTTTGAAACTCACAAAAAATTAAAAATCAAATTTCTTGAATCGGAAGTATTCAGACACAGTCCTGAAGATGACGCTTCCGCACTTGCACCGGTTTCCGAAGAATTTTGGCTACACCCGGCATTTATGAGTTATTTTGAACGAATTTTCACCAACCGGCTGAGTTTTGATTCCAAAGCTGAAAACGGGAACGAGATAAAAAAAGCGGTTGCCCAAACCAATGTGAATTATTTGCTTGATTTTACAGAAAAAAAATACAAACTGCCCGGCGAAACTGCCCGTCTTGCTCTGTTGAAAATGTTACACGATGCTTTTTATTCGGGCGAATTTCCGAAAACAGCCATCTTAAATATCCTCACCTCGGAACAATGGAAAAAAACCGGGGATGCAACCATAAACCAGTACACGTTAAATGTAATTGAAAAACTCACTTTTTTAAGCCCGGGAAGCAAAGCTCCGGTAATTTGTTTAAAAAACATTGATGGCCATCGCCAATGTTCTGATGAAAACCGGGAGAAATTCAAATACCTGGTTTTTGCCGATGCTGAAATGGTGGTTTGCCGCGAACATTTAAAATACCTGACTAAAATAAAGGAGCAACTTCAGCAGCATTTGGAAATGATTCTGGTGATGCGAAAAACCGACATCATTGAAATGAAAATGTTTCTCGACAAAAATCAAATTCCGGGAATACAACTTGTTGACGAAAACGGAGAATTTATTCGGAAATACAATATAAAAGCTTTCCCCTCCTCTTTTCTTCTGGATAAAAATCACCGGGTAGTTTTTGAAAATACCAAAGCGCCGCTGGATGGATTTGAACAGCAATTTGCTTCATTTCTGCAAAATGAACTTTTCAAAAGTCAGCGAAATCAAAGCCGGTAAATTTCAATAATCTGCTTCAGATTGGTGTAGGTATTTGCAAAAACATCGCTAAGTTTTGTGCGCGGGAACCATTCTACCCTGGTAATCCCTTCCTCCTGTTGTGGCTGTCCAAAAGCATTCCCGTGGTATTTCATTTCATACCAAAAAGTTTCTTTCAGAATCCACTGTCCTTTTGTTTTTGGATACGGCGACTCGTACATATGAAACGTGGAGGGCAACTCTTTCCGGATTTGCAAACCGGTAATCCCGCACTCCTCTTCAACTTCGCGAACGGCAGCTTGTTCTGTTGTTTCACCTTTATCAACTTTTCCTTTGGGCAAATCCCACACGCCGTTTCTGAAAATAAACAACATTTTTTGATTGTTATCAAAAACCACTCCCCCGGCCGCGTCAATTTTTACAAAAGCCGATTTAAAAAGTTCAAAAAAATGTTCCGGCGAATTGTGAACCAAAGTGGTTTCGGTTTCCTTGTTCTGACTAAAATTCTGAAACCATTTTTGAATGTCGGAAACCGAAAAAGAATGGGCTTGCTGCGGGCTTGTTTTTTTTAATGTTATATTCTCTTTATCAGAAATCGTTATCAATTTTTGATTTAAAAAAACTTTATACATTTGTTTTGAATTAAATAATTACTGCAAAATTATGGAATCAACTCAAATTGAAGTAACAAAAAAGCTACTAGAAATAAATACAATAAAAATACAGTTAGCCAGCCCGTTTACCTGGGCCTCGGGATGGAAGTCGCCCATTTACTGCGACAACCGTAAGATACTTTCCTACCCTGAAACCCGCACGTTTATCCGCGATAAATTTGTGGAGATGATAAAGGAAAAATACCCTGACGCCGAAGTTATTGCGGGGGTAGCCACAGGTGCCATTGCACACGGGGTGCTGGTGGCCGACCAGCTGGGGTTGCCGTTTATTTACGTACGCTCGAAACCCAAGGGCCACGGTTTGGAAAACCTGATTGAAGGCGATTTAAAGCCAGGCCAAAAAGTGGTTATTGTGGAAGATTTGGTATCCACCGGAATCAGTAGTTTAAAAACCGCCGAAGCGGTTAGCAATTTTGGCGGCGATGTAGTTGGAATGGTGGCCATTTTTACCTACAATTTCCCGCAGGCCAAAGAAAACTTTAAAAAAGCAAATGTGGAATTAACCACACTCAGCCGATATCAGATTTTAATCGATCTGGCTCTTGAAACCGGGGAAATAACCCAAAATGAGGTTGATTCGCTGATGAAATGGCGCGAAGACCCGGCCAGCTGGGGAAAATAGTTGCCAGTCTCAAATCAATATATTTCCCGCCAACTGCGGGATTTTTTTTCATTTCAAGCTAAAAATATGAGTATCAATAAATATGTAAGCGAAGTTAAAACCATTGAGCATAATGAACAGGTGGTCTTCAATTATCTTTCCAATTTTGAAAACCTCTCAGGCTATCTGAATTCGGGGTTAATTGAAAAAATTACCAAACAGGTGCCACAGGTTAAAATCACCGATTTTCAGTCAGACAGGGATTCCTGTAAATTTAACATTACCGGAATGGGTGTAGCCGAAATTAAAATCGTAAACCGCGAGCCGTTTAAAACCATAAAAGTAGAAAGTTCGGGCAGCCTGCCGCTAAGTTTTACGTTTTGGATTCAGCTTGTACCTGTGGATTCGTTCAAAACCAAAATGCGCCTAACATTGCATGCCGATCTCAGCATGATGATTAAAATGATGGTTGGAAACAAACTGGGAGAAGGAATCAATCAACTGGCGGATACACTTTCCAAACTTCCGTACAAATAATGTTTCCGGTTCACCGGTAAATTTCAGATAACAAATTCCACCTCCTTAAACATAAATTCGGAAACTGTGCCGTTGCGCCGAAGCAATTGCAACTGGCCAAATTCGCCAATCCCTGTAATTTTTGCTTCAAATTCCACTCCGTTTTCACAAAAAATACTCCACTCATTTTTTCGATAAAGCCTGGCGAAATACATGGAATTGATCAATCCGAAATCTCCTTCCTTTAACTTTTCATACCAATTAAACACCTGTGATACAATCTTTTTTACGGCAACTTCTATTTCAAAGTGTTTTCCGGTAAGCTGTTTCAATGAAACCGGATTTGGAGCCCCGGAAATAAATTTTTCCTGGTTCAGGTTCAAACCGATTCCAAGGACAGAAGAATAAATATTTCTGCCTTTTATCCCGTTTTCAATTAAAATCCCTGCTATTTTTTTTCCCCCCGCGTACAAATCATTGGGCCATTTTATTGCAACATCCTGAATTTCAGTTGCCAAAAAATCATACAATGCCAGGCTCACAATTTTTGAAATCATAAACTGGTGCTCGGCGGGTAAAAACCCCGGAAACAAAATAAGACTCATCAAAACATTTTTTCCCTTTTCACTTTCCCAGAAATTGCCACGCTGTCCTCTGCCTTTTTCCTGGAAATATGCCAAAACGACAGTACCCTCTTCTGCCTCTTTCGACACAATTAGCTGGTTGGCATAGTTGTTGGTAGATTCCACAGCATTC
>JAFGDX010000108.1 GCA_016931875.1 Prolixibacteraceae bacterium | reverse complement strand
TGTTTGCCGGGGTATTTACAATGGCCTTTATGCAGGGCGCTGTTGATGCCCGCATTGAATCGGCAACAAAAACGGAACTTGCCCATTTGCAGGTGCATGCCCCTCGTTTTCTTGAAAACAACAGCACTGAATACTACATTTCAGATGCAAAAGACCTGCTGAATGAAATTGAAGCAGAACCGGGAGTAGTAGCCGCAAGCCGCCGCTTAATTGCCGAACCGTTTATTATGGCTGCCCACGGAACCGGTGGCGGAAAATTAATTGGCATTGATTTGGAAAACGAAAAAAAAGTAACTGATATCTGGGAACATCTTGTTGAAGGAACTTACCTTGAACTATCGGGCCGAATGCCACCAGTGGTTATCGGGCAAAAACTTGCTAAAAAACTTCAGTTGAAGGTGGGTTCAAAAATCAATGTTCAGCTGGTTGACATGGAAGGGAATTTGTCTTCCAAAGGATACCGGGTTGCAGGAATTTACAAAACAACCAACACCACTTACGATGAGACACATCTTTTTGTACTCAACACCGATTTGAAGGCTCAGCTGGGAATACAAAACAACACTGCCCATGAAATAGCTGTATTGCTTGAAAACGGTGACGAAGCTCCTATAATAAAACCAGAAATTCAGAATATTTCCGGGAAAAATGATGTTCTGACTTGGAAAGAAATCAGCCCTGAAATGTCGTTACTTACGGATTCGATGGACCAGTACATGTACATTTTTATACTCATCATTCTGCTGGCTCTTTGTTTCGGAATTATAAACACCATGCTGATGGCTGTTCTGGAACGTGTAAAAGAAATTGGAATGCTGATGGCTGTTGGCATGAATAAAAGAAAAATTTTTACCATGATAATTTTTGAATCGATAATGCTCACTTTGACAGGCGGACTTTTGGGAATTGGTTTGGGAGCGGCTGTTACCCGCTTTTTTGAAAACCGCCCCATCAATGTTTCGATGTTTGCTGAAGGACTTGAAAAATATGGATTTGGCTCCCAAATTTATACTTCACTTCAAACGGATACGTTGGTTACCATCGCGATTCTGGTAATATTCACCGGAATTGTATCGGCAATTTATCCGGCCAGAAAAGCACTAAAACTAAATCCTGCGGAGGCAACACGATCGGAATAAAGCTTCCCTTTGCTCCAAAAAAAGAGAGAAAATGTGAATGACATTAAAACATATAATATAACACCATGAAAATCATAGAAATAAACAATCTGCACAAAACCTACGATGGCGATTCGGTTCCGGTACACGCCGTAAACGGGGTAACCCTTTCTTTCGAAGAAGGAGAATTTGCCGCCATTGTAGGTCCTTCCGGTTCTGGCAAAACAACCTTGCTGAACATCATCGGAGGTTTGGATGATGCAACCGAAGGGAGTGTTCATATTGATAATGTAAATATTACCGGCCTCCCATCAAAAAAACTTACCGATTTCAGGATGCACAACATCGGTTTCGTTTTTCAGGCCTACAATCTGATTCCGGTTTTAACAGCGAAAGAAAACGTGGAGTTTATTATGCACTTGCAAGGCAGAAAAAAAGAAGCCCGTGAAACAAGAGCAACGGAATTATTACAAGCTGTTGGACTTGGGGAAATGATCGACCGGCGGCCATCAAAACTGTCGGGAGGACAACAGCAACGGGTAGCTGTGGCCAGGGCGCTGGCATCAAAACCCAAATTTGTTTTGGCCGACGAGCCCACAGCCAACCTCGATTCAAAATCAACAGAAAATTTACTTGATATTATGGAACAACTTAATAAAGAGGAAAAAATTACGTTTATATTTTCAACGCACGATCAACGGGTGGTAAATAAAGCGCACCGTGTAATTACGCTCGAAGACGGTAAAATAATCAGCGACATCAGGAAAGACAGTAAATGAAAACAGTGACAATAATTTTATGGTTGGCAGCCGGAATTCAATCGGGAGTAATTTATGCGGAGAACTATCGTATTCCGACAGCCGGTTGGGAAAACCATACTTTGAATACGGCGGCCAATGCCAGTTATTTGTCACAATTTGAAAAAGATATCATATTCGAAATAAACAGGCTTCGTTCAAATCCGGCAAAATATGCAGCCGATTTTATTGAGCCGCTGGCAAAAAATTATCGGCGAAACATGCTCTACTATCCGGGAGATAAACCATTACAAACCCGCGAGGGAATTAGTGCCTTAAACGAATGTGTCCGCGAATTGAAACAACAAAAACCACTCTCTCTGCTTTATCCGAGCCGTGGACTTACCCGGGCTGCCACAGACCATGTGAAAGACCAGTCGCGAACAGGCAGGCTTGGCCACACCGGCAGCGACCGCTCGAATATCAAAACCCGGATTGAAAGATACGGCCAATGGAAAGTGCGTATTGCTGAAAACATTGCTTACGGAGGAATAACAGCCCAACAAATTGTTATTTATCTTTTAATCGACGATGGCGTGCGCGATCGCGGTCACAGAAAAACTTTTCTTCATCCCGATTTTAATGAAATTGGTGTTGCCACCGGAAATCATCCGGAATACGGAATCATGAGCGTAATGGATTTTGCCGGCGCTTTTGTTGAAAAGTAAGAAACAAAAGAAAGCCCTGCTAAGGAAAAAAATTCTTTGGTTGCATCAAATCTGTATTTTTTCAACTGAATAACAATACTGGAAACAAAAGATTCAAACAAAATGAAATTCAGAACCTATTATCTAATTCTGTTAATTTTTCTTCCTTTTTTCACACAAGCTCAAATTCAAAATGCAACGCTAAACGGGTATATAAAAGATTTGTTTATGTATTACAAACCCGAAACACAAATCCCGGGGCTTGATGCAGAACATCTTTCCACCAACATTATTCACAACCGTTTAAATTTCAGGTGGTATGCCAGCAACGAATTCACTTTTGCCATTGAGGCCCGGAACCGTGTATTTTTTGGGCAGATGATCCGCGAATTTCCTGTTTACAAAACCACCATCGATGTTGACCGCGGGTATTTCAACCTGTCGGAAGTTATCGCCTCAGGCGAAGGCTGGTTTGTGCATTCGGTTATCGACAGGCTGTGGCTGAATTATTCAAAAGAAAAATGGAGTGTCACCACTGGCCGCCAGCGCATCAACTGGGGGTTGAACCTGGTTTGGAATCCCAATGATATTTTTAATACCTTTTCCTATTTCGATTTTGATTATGAAGAACGCCCGGGCACTGATGCTGTAAAAATTCAGTATTACACCGGGGTAACCTCATCGGCCGAACTGGTTTATAAAATTGGTAAAAATGCCGATGAAACTTCTGTTGCGGGGATGTATCGTTTTTCCGGATTCAATTACGACTTTCAGTTTCTGGGTGGCTGGGCAGGAAAAGATTTGGTAATTGGCGGCGGCTGGGCAGGCGATATAAAGGGTGGCGGTTTCCGTGGTGAAGCTTCCTGGTTTATCCCGCGCCAGCATGACAACGGAAGTGAAGAAGCATTTGTGGCATCGGTTTCCGGAGATTATACCCTGAAAAACAGTTTGTATCTCCATTCCGGAATTCTTTTTAACAGCAACGGTACCACCGGAAAAGCCGGAGGCCGCGAAATTTTTGACATGCAACTTTCAGCAAAAATGTTGTCGCTGGCCAAATACAATATTTTTGGACAGGTTTCCTACCCTGTCACTCCCCTGTTTTCAGCAAGTGTTTCGGGAATGTTAAATCCATCCGACGGGTCTTCGTATCTGGGGCCCTCATTAACTTATTCACTGGGAAACAACTGGGAGTTAATGGTTACCGGGCAGTTATTTTTGGGAAGCCCCGAAACTGAATACGGCGATTACGGAAAATTTGTCTTTGCCCGCTTAAAATGGGCATTCTAATTCTTTGCAAAAAAAAATTCAGAAATATCAAAACAGAAAAATCTGAAGTTTCATCAATTTTCACAGCCGAAAGTTTATTTATTGAAAAAAAGATATTTAATTTGAACCCTCTTATATAAAAAACAATTTATGCGGGTATATATATAATGAAGAATACGTATACTGATCTCATAGAGCAATCCTACTATTTTCCACAGGAAGGATTCGACCTTCAAGATGGTTATCTTACTTTTTACGGCGTATCGCTGAAGTATCTCATCCAAAAATATGGCACCCCGTTCAGGCTGATGTATCTTCCCCGTATAGGGGATCAGATAAAGAAAGCCCGGAACCTGTTCCGAAGAGCCATAAAAGCCGAAAACTACCAGGGCACATATAACTATTGTTACTGCACAAAAACCTGCCACTTTCATCATGTTATCAGTAAAGCACTGCAATATGATGTAAATATCGAAACTTCATCATCATTCGATATCGATCTCATTCTGAACCTTTTTAACAAAGGAGAGTTGGACACATCGGTAAAACTCGTGCACAACGGCTATAAAACCGATGAGTACATAAAAAAAATAATCTCGTTGCAGGATGTGGGTTTTACCGACTCCACCATTGTACTGGACAACAAAAACGAGTTAAAAAAAATACTGGCCCTGGCCGGGAATAAAAAAGTAAAAATTGGTATCCGTAAAGCCATTGACGAAGAACCACAAAGCAGTTATTATACCTCACGGCTCGGAATCAGGGCTATTGAAATTATGGATTTCTACCGGAACCAGATTAAGGACAAACCGAACATTGAATTAACAATGCTTCATTTTTTTGTCGATTCAGGAATAAAAGATACCCTGTATTACTGGGGCGAATTCCAGAAATCGATGAAAGCTTATATCGAACTCAAAAAAGAGTGCCCTACTCTAAACGAGCTGAACCTTGGCGGCGGATTCCCCATTCGCAACCACCTCGGGTTTGAATACGACTACGAATACATGATTCGCGAAATCGTAAAAAATATCAAAGAAATATGTAATGCCGAGGGAATTAAAGAACCCGACATTTACACTGAATTTGGGAAATACACCGTGGGTGAAAGTGGCGCTACCATATTTTCGGTACTCGAACAGAAACAGCAAAACGACACTGAGTTGTGGTATATCATCGACAACAGTTTGATGAACACGATTCCGGATGCCTGGTCAATTTTTGAAAAGTTTATTTTGCTCCCTGTTAACAAATGGGATAATGAATATACCCGGGTAAATATTGGCGGTATAAGTTGCGACCACTCTGATTACTACAACTCTGAAGACTTAAACCAGCAGATTATGTTGCCGCGTTACAGTGCCCGCGAAAAGGAACCGCTGTATCTGGGATTTTTCCACACCGGCGCTTACCAGGATTCCATTAGTGGTTACGGAGGGATAAAACACTGTTTAATACCTTCGCCGCAACATGTGATTATCGACCGTGATGAAACCGGAAATTTTGTGGACCATGTTTACCGCACAGAGCAAACGGTTGAAGACATGTTTAACATTTTAGGTTACAATCCCTGAAAAATCTGACCAGTACAATTAATAAAAAAAGGCCGGAGTGAAAAACCACACCGGCCAAAATTCGTCTGAAGGCACCTTTGCCTTAATTGAAAAAACTTCTGTTACGGGCAAAAATTATTTTTTGTTTTTATCGAGCAATAAAATTGAACCCACAAGGACCTCAGTAACATACTGCTTTTCACCATTCTTCGCTTCATAGGAACGATTGGTAAGTTTCCCTTCAATAGCGATTTCCGAACCTTTTTTTACATAGCTTTCAACTATCTCGGCCTGTTTTCCCCATGCAACCAGACGGTGCCACGTTGCTTCCGATTGTTTGGTTCCGTTTTGATCGAAATAAATTTCGTTGGTTGCTATAGAAAAATTAGCAACTGTTTTGCCGTTGTCCAACTTTCTTACCTTGGGATCGTCGCCCAGATGACCGATAAGCCTGACACTGTTTCTCAATACGTTCATAATGTTAAATTTTAATGATTACTAAAAACGAAATTGTACTTCAAAGTAAAAGGACATGCTGCAAATTATCCGGTTTATAAATATTTACAATCGACAATAAACGTTTGTAAGCGTTTACAAACGGATATATTTTTATATATTAGCACATTACAAAAAATAATATTTTTAATGGAAGAAAGAAAATGTTTGGAATGTGGTGAGCCTTTAAAGGGAAGAGCCGATCAAAAATTTTGTAATGATCTTTGCCGAAATGCATACAACAACAAAAAACTGGGTAAATCAACCAAATACATTCGAAGGATAAACCGCATTTTAAAAACCAACCACTCCATTCTGGAAGAATTAAATTCAGAAGAAAAAACAACTGTTTATGCCAAAAAGCTGGAAAAAAGAAATTTCAATTTTGACTTTCACACACATTATTACAAAACACGCAATGGAAACATTTACTTTTTTTGCTACGACCAGGGATATTTAAAATTAGACAACAACAAGTACCTGCTGGTAAAAAAAGAGGATATTTAAAGCCAGAAATTTATTTATAAAACACTTACAATTAACAATTCTTGTTATTTTCAACCAAATTTTCATATTCAATAAACTTAAACAACATGAAAAAACTACTCATTTTTACCCTGCTGTTCGGATGGGTTGCCATACAAAGTGTTACGGCAAAAACCGAAAAAAAAGATCTTCTCGGAAAATGGAAATACGAAGTTGCCTCGGCTCCTTACGGTTATGAGACAGGAACACTTGTTTTTACCGAAAAAGAAGGAGAACTGGCTGGCGAAGTGCAATTTAACGACGGGACTAAAGTTCAAATGACAAAACTAACCTTTGAAGAAGGAGTTTTAAAAAGCGGACTTTACATTGAATACGACTATATTGGTATTGAGGCAAAAGTTGACGGGACAAAAATGACCGGCACGGTAGATACTCCGGATGGCAAAATCGAATTAAAAGCTGAAAAAACAAAGTAAACAGAAAAAGGCTCCGGTTGCGGAGCCTTTTCTTCAATTTATATTTGCATTAATCATTCAATTTTATCACCTCGCTTCCGGCAAGCAAAAAAGCGCCGGTTCCATATACTTCCCAGCTTTCGGCAGAGAAATTTTTTCGCGGGTCGGCGCCAATGGGCTGCACCCAGCCTACGTGACCGTCTGGTTGAATTAACGAATTCATTCCAACCCAGGCTTTTTCAACCGCCGGCAGATATGTTTCCTTGTCCAGAATTCCGTTGTTGATTCCCCACGCAAGTGCGTAGGTATAAAAACCTGAACCACTGGCCTCGCCACCAGGGTACGATTCCGGATCCAGCAAACTTGCTCTCCACAAACCATCTTCCTGTTGAAGTGAAACCACTTTTTCAGCCATTTCCCTGAAGTTCTGAATATAAAAATCGCGGGTTGAATGATTTTCAGGCAATTCTTCCAATACACGAACCAGGCCTCCCATCACCCAGCCATTTCCACGCGACCAGAAAATTTTCTTCCCGTTATTTTCTTTTAGCACTTCAATTCCGGGTTCATTCCATTTATAGCGAATATCTCTGGCATACAGGTGTTCTTCCTTGTCGTACAATAATTCATAACACTCTTCAAACAGTTGGTCATTTAATGCCAGGTATTTACCGTCTTCCAATGTAATTCCCAATTTTACAAAAGCAGCCGGGCCCATAAAAAGCGCATCGCACCACCACCATGTGCATTTTCGTATATCGCCTGTTTCATACGGCGTTGCCATAAATTCATCCATTGTTTCAATAAAAGGCCGGATCATTTTATCATCTCCCGAAACACGATACATATCAATATAAGTCTGGCAAATGGCATGATCATCGGCATGGTGTAAACGGGGGCCGGGCTTCCATTCATTGGCTTCACCCATCTCCAGCAATGCTTTCCATATTTTTTTTGAACCCGTTGTTTCCCACGCTGCAAAAACACCGGCATAAAAGGCCCCGTTTGTCCAGTCGTACAACTCGTGTTTCGGATTTTTCAACTGCCAGTCAAGCGCTTTTTTCATCGTTTTTTTAATATGCGAATCTTTAAAAAGCTTCTCATTTCCGGTTTTTTGCCCAAAGGTTGTACCTGCAAAAATACATAGTAACAGAAGGCTAGTAATCAGTTTATTCATGGTAAATAAGTAGTTTTTATTGGTTATTACTGTTTGCACTCATTTTTATTGTGTCTTATTCTCACACCCCGAGAAAATTGGTTTATAATGTGCTTTGGGCAAATGTATGCAACCGATTGCATTTTTCAAAATAAAATCATAAATGAAATTTATTTTACAAATCTTAATTTTTACAGACTGACTTTGGCTAAATTCAAATTTAATACTTATACTTGCAGCAAAGAATTGAAAATGAATAACAGATTCGGACATCACGGCCATCATCGGAATAACCAATCAACTGGTAGGCTGTAATTGTTTTGTCCAATCTTTTTTTGAAGATATTTTACTAAAAGGCTTGCCGGGAAAGGCAGGCCTTTTTTATTGGGGCCTATCAACCTTTCAAAATGGAGAGGCAACGAAAAAGACGAACTATAATAGTTAAAAAAATGGAGAACAGACTTAAAATTGCAATTCAAACCAAAGGACGATTGAACGAAGAATCGATGCAACTTATCAAGGAAACCGGCATTTCTCTTTCACTGGGAAGAAGAACATTGATAGCCGCTGCTAAAAATTTCCCCATGGATGCACTCTTTCTTCGAGACGACGACATTCCGCAAACAGTGGCCGACGGAGTGGCCGACATTGGCATTGTTGGCGAAAACGAAATGCTGGAAAAACAGGAAAATGTAGTTATTGCCCAACGGCTTGGGTTTAGCAAATGCCGGCTCTCGCTGGCCATTCCAAAATCGTTGGAATACACAGGCCCTGAATTTTTTAACCATAAAAAAATTGCCACCTCCTACCCCGTTATTTTAAAAAAATGGCTCGATAAAAACCACATTCAAGCCGAAATTCATGTCATTACGGGTTCAGTTGAAATTGCACCCGGAATTGGCCTGGCCGATGCTATTTTCGACATTGTAAGTTCAGGCTCAACCCTCATCAGCAATCGTTTAAAAGAGGTGGAAGTAATCACCCATTCAGAAGCGGTTTTAATTGCCAATCCAAACCTGCCGTCTGAAAAACGTGATATTCTGAATGAGTTTATTTTCCGAATGGAATCGGTGCAGCGCGCCGTTGGGAAAAAATACATTTTACTAAATTCGCCCAACCACAAAATCCAGGAAATCGCAGCATTGCTTCCCGGAATGAAAAGCCCAACAGTGGTGCCTTTGGCGCAGCAAGGCTGGAGTTCGATGCACTCGGTAATTGCCGAAGACGATTTCTGGGAAATTATAGGAAAGCTGAAAAAAGCCGGCGCTGAAGGTATTCTGGTAGTACCAATAGAAAAAATGATTTTCTGAAAACCATAAAAGTGAAGCCGGAAAGCTATAGAAATGAAGTAAATTAACGACAATATTGAGAACATTGACAACACGATCAGAAATATGAAAACATTCATCAACCCTGACAGAAAAGAGTGGCCCGAAATTTTAAAACGACCGCTTTTCAATGTTTCGGAACTTTACCAAACGGTGCAGTTGGTTTTAAACGATATTAAAAACCGTGGCGATAGTGCGCTTCGTGAATACACTCAAAAATTTGACGGCGTAAACCTCGACGATTTTTCTGTTTCAGAAAAAGAGATCGAAGAAGCCGCAACCCTGGTTGCACCAGAACTAAAAGAAGCCATTCTTTTAGCTTCTGAAAATATCAGGAAATTTCACTCGGCACAAAAACCCGAAATCAAAAAAACTGAAACCATGCCGGGGGTAAGCTGCTGGCAAAAACCTCTTCCTGTCGAAAAAGTTGGCTTGTATATTCCGGGAGGCACTGCTCCCCTGTTTTCAACGGTTTTAATGCTGGCCATTCCCGCACAGATTGCAGGATGCTCAGAAATAGTGTTGTGCTCGCCACCCGGCAAAACAGGACAAATTCATCCGGCCATTTTATATGCAGCCAACATTTCAGGAGTAAAAAAAGTGTTCAGGCTCGGAGGTGTTCAGGCTATTGGCGCCATGGCGTTCGGCACGGAAACAGTGCCCAAAACCTACAAAATTTTTGGCCCCGGAAATCAATACGTAATGGCTGCCAAACAATTGGTAAGTATGAACGATGTTTCCATCGACATGCCGGCAGGCCCTTCGGAAGTAATGGTGGTTGCCGACCGCACGGCCAATCCGAAGTTTGTAACTTCCGACTTGCTCTCTCAGGCCGAACATGGAACAGACAGTCAGGTGGTTTTACTTGCTGACTCAGAAGCATTGGTTGAAGAGGTAAAACAGGAAATCCAAATACAACTGAAAAATCTTCCGAGAAAAGATATTGCAGCAAAAGCGCTGGAAAACAGTGTTGCCATTGTGATGAACAATAAATCAGGCCAAATTGATCTGATAAATGAATATGCACCGGAACACCTGATTATTTGCACAACAGATTACACCGAAATGGCAGAAAAAATCACCAGCGCCGGCTCGGTATTTCTTGGAAACCTCACCCCCGAAAGTGCCGGCGATTATGCATCGGGAACCAACCACACCCTGCCAACAAACGGGTGGGCACGTTCGTACAGCGGTGTAAACCTCGACAGTTTTATGAAAAAAATTACCTTCCAGGAAATATCAGAAGAAGGACTGCGAAAAATTGGCCCGGCCATTGAAATCATGGCGGCCGCAGAACAGTTGGATGCACACAAAAATGCAATAACTTTACGTTTGAAAGATATTCGTTAAATTCACTTTCAGAACTTTTCTACAATGAACATCAACAACTTACTACGGAAAAACATTGCCGAATTAAAACCCTACTCATCGGCTCGCGACGAATACACGGGCGAGGCCATGGTTTTTCTCGATGCCAACGAAAATCCGTTTAACAAACCTTACAACCGGTACCCCGATCCGTTGCAGCGCAAACTCAAGGAAAAAATTGCACAAATAAAAAACACGCATCCCAAAAATATTTTTCTGGGAAACGGCAGCGACGAACCCATCGATTTACTGATTCGTGCCTTTTGTGAACCGGGTACTGACAACATCGTAACCGTCACTCCCACCTACGGAATGTACCAGGTGGCCGCCGACATCAACAATATCGAAGTAAAAAAAGTATCGCTTACTGAAAATTTTGATATCGATGCAAGCAGCCTGCTCAATGCGGTTGATGAAAATACCAAACTTGTTTTTCTTTGTTCTCCGAATAACCCTTCAGGAAACAGCCTCAACCCCGGACAAATGCAAAAAATAATCGACGGATTTGCAGGGATTGTAATTATTGACGAAGCCTATATTGATTTCGCCCCGGGGAAAACATTTTTGCCTGAACTTGATAAAAATTCAAACCTCGTTCTTTTACAAACTTTTTCAAAAGCATGGGGAATGGCGGGAATTCGACTGGGAATGGCATTTGCATCAGAAGAAATTATTCACATTCTGAATAAAATAAAATACCCGTACAACCTGAATGTTTTAACCCAGCAAAAAGCAATGGAGCTGCTGGAAAAACCCGAAGAAATAAAAAAGTGGACTAAACTACTGATTGCCGAACGTGCAAAAATGGCCGAGCTTTTACAGGATTTTCCTTTTGTGGTGCAGGTTTATCCGTCGGATGCAAACTTTTTGCTGGTAAAAATGCACGATGCCGAAGGAATATATCGCTATCTGGTTGACAAAGGAATCATAGTCCGTAACCGCTCAAAAATTCATTTGTGTGAAGGAAGTTTGCGCATTACCATTGGTTCTTCGGATGAAAACGATATTTTGCTAAAAGCATTAAAAGAATTGATCTAATTTTCAGAAAAAGAGGGAATAAACATCAAAAAATGAAAAAAGTACTTTTTATCGACCGCGACGGCACATTGAATTTTGAAACCGAGGATGAACAAATTGATTCGTTTGAAAAACTGGGGTTTCTTCCCGGGGTTTTCCGGAACCTTCATTTTATCAGAAAAAACCTCGATTACGAATTGGTGATGGTTACCAACCAGGACGGCCTGGGAACCGATTCTTTCCCGGAAGAAACATTCTGGCCGGTTCATAATTT
>JAFGDX010000564.1 GCA_016931875.1 Prolixibacteraceae bacterium | reverse complement strand
GACAGGGGGAATTTTACCGGGGGCTGTTCGTATCAAAATGCCGGGCTGATTGTACCCAGCCACGTTATTCCGCTGGCCTCGCCCGGAATGTTGCAAAAAGGGCTCAGAAATCTCCTTCAACCATCATCGGCAGTAGGTTTTCGCCTTGCACCCGAAAAAGATTTAATCCGCTGGTATTTAAAATTTGCATCGGTGGCCAATCACAGGCACGTTTCCGCGGCAGTGCCTGTTTTGAAGGAGATGAGCCTGCTCAGTAAACATTTGTATTCTGAAATAAAAAAATCAGGTGAATTGGATTTTCCCCTCCGGGAAAACGGTTTGCTGATGTTGTACCAGTCGGAAAAAACCGGACGTGAATTAGGCCGGGAAGCGGAAGTAGCACAAAAGGCCGGGCTAACAGTGGATAAATTGTCGCCCGGGGAAATTCTGCGTTTGGAGCCCGAAGCAAAACCCAATGTTTCAGGAGGGTTTCTGTATCATTCTGACAGCCATTTAAACCCGGCGGTTTTGATGCATTCATTAAAAGAAACCCTGGAGAAGAAAGGGGTTAGTTTTAAACAAAATTGCACGGTAAAAACCATACAAACGTTTTCCGGTAAAGCCGTGCGGATAATAACAGAACACGAAATTTTTGATTTTGACGAACTGGTTATCACCGCCGGAATGTGGAGCCGCGGGTTGCTGCGTCCGTTCAATATAAAAATCGATGTTCAGCCCGGGAAAGGCTATAGTTTTACGGTAAAAACAACTTCGGGCATTTATTACCCCGCCCTGCTTTCGGATGTGAATGTGTCGGTTACCCCGCTTGGAAACGGAGCCGTTCGTTTTGGGGGCGGAATGGAAGTGGGGCACACCGGTTATTCGATAAACCGGAAACGGGTGGAACGGATTCAAAAATCTGTCGGCCGGTTTTATCCTTCAGAAAAAGAGATGGAGGTTGAAGAAAAACAAATCTGGCAGGGGCACCGGCCCTGTTCTTTTGACGGGCTTCCCTATATTGGCCGCGTTCCCGGTTTTAAAAATATGTATGTGGGAACGGGCCATTCCATGATGGGTGTAACACTGGCGCCTGCAACCGGAATGTTGTTAAGCCAGCTGATTTCAGGAGAAAAACCAAACCTCAACCTTGAACCTTTCAGAGTGGGGAGATAATGGTCTGCCGCCGAACAATCAACACCGGAATTTGTTTTAAACAGAAACAATATCAGTGAATTATGAAACGTCGTCATTTTATTCGTTCAGGAGCTGCACTTGCCGGAACGCTATTGCTTGATGCTTTTCCGTATCATTTGTTTGCAGCCTCCGCCAAAAAATTTGCCTGGGATAAAGTAGCGCTTGGAAATACAGGGATCGAAGTATCGCGGCTGGCCATCGGGACCGGCACCAACGGAGTAGGAAAAAGTTCGAACCAAACCCGGAAACTGGGTCTCAGGGGGTTGACCAACCTGTTGCGCACGGGGTTTGATAACGGTGTGTTCTTCTGGGATTCGGCCGACCAGTATGGTACTCATCCGCATTTAAAAGAGGCGCTGAAAAGTGTGGACCGTGAAAAAGTGGTGATACTGACCAAAACACACGCCCGCACAGAAGATGAAATGAAGGCCGACCTCGACCGTTACCGGAAAGAAATCGGGACCGACTATGTGGACGTGGTATTGCTTCACGCCATTACCGACCCGCAGTGGAACAAAAACCGGAGAGGTGCCATGGATTATCTGGAAAGGGCCAGAGAAGACGGAATTGTCAGGGCACACGGAATTTCATGCCATTCGCTGGGGGCGCTGGAAACGGCCGCCGAAGAGCCATGGGTGCAGGTTGACCTCGCGCGGATCAACCCTGCCGGGCTGCGTATGGACTCGGATGTGCCGGTGGTGGTAAAAGTCCTTCAAAAAATGAAAGCAAACGGGAAAGCGGTAATGGGAATGAAAATTCTTGGTGCCGGTGGACTGAGCAATAATGTGGACGAGGCGCTGCAGTATGCGCTGGCACAGGAATACATGAGCTGTTTTACCATTGGTGCGGAAAGTATCGATCAGTTTATGGATTTAACAAAACGGATACCTGCCGCAAGCGTGCGGGCATAAAACAGAGGAGCGTTGTGTGTAGTTACATAATGTCTTCTGTAAGCAAAGGTTCAAATCTGTTTACCCCTTTACTTTTTCTGAATAACAGCCACCCAGCTGCCGGGGCCGGGTGTTTCCAGTTCAACAATCTGCCCGCCGGTAATGCTTTGTTCCGATTTCCATTGTGCCGTGCTTAACTCCAGCCATTTTAAACTGAATGTTGAATTGTAGTCGTTTACATTCAGCCCCACCTGGCCTCCGTTGGTAAAATAAAGCACATAATTTTCTCCCGGTTTTGATGTTAAATACGCTTCATTTTCTTCTCTCGACGAAAGCAAATCATTCCCCGGGCTCAAGTCCCAGAATTTGACAACAGCCTCTATTTCCCGGGCAGCTTTTACCGCGGTAACCGATAAGGCCGATAATCCCAACCCGTCGGGCGGGCGGTGAAACCGTGCCGAAGCAGCGCCGCCAATTACATGTCTCCACCAACGTTCCAGTGCATATGTGTTTTTGTCCGATCCGTATGTTTTTACTGTATTTATGGGGCGTGGTTTTGAGGCCACATATTCCCGTGCCCACTGAAAATTATCCCAGTGCTCCTGTCCGTTTTTCCAGTTGTTTTGCGATACATCGCAGAAAGCATATCTTTCCGGGTTATCAAAAGTCCGCCGGTGGATTTCGGATTTCAAATCCAGATTTCCCCACATTTCGGTCATGCAAACCGTTTTCCCTTTTTCAGCTGCCTTTTCCCTGATCAGTTCCGCCCAGTAGATGGCCCATTCTTCCTCGGCGGCCGTTTCATTGTCCATACAATACAAAACATGCTCAAAATTCAGCGAATAGGAGAGCATCTTTTCCACAAATTTTTCCTGGTATTTCAGCAATGTTTCGTTATTCTGCTGCTGGGGTGTGGAAAAGAAAAATGGCTGCTGGTTGCTGGCCGGGTGTTGCGTGTATTCAAGTTGCAGGCCCGTTTCTGCGAGGGTGTAATTCACATTGTTTTTAGGATTGTAGGGATGTGCAATCCAGTTGTCGCTCCAGTAATCAAAGCGGTCCCATACTTCAATCTGAATGATGATGTCCCGTTTTTCCGTTTCCTTCAGAAAAAAATCAAAACGTTCCCAATACGCATCGTTCCACTGGTCGAGGTTGTATTTCCCCTTTTCAATTTCATAAAAGGGGTACAATTCAAAGCCAAAGTCGTGGCGGTCGCTCATGGTATTGCGCACATAATTGGCCCCGGCTGCTGCCATCGAGTCGAGATGCGGAACAAGCCGGTCGGCGGTCCACTGAAACAGGTTGTCGTCGCTGCTGGCGCCCAGCAGCAAAACCGGTTCGCCTTTGTACTGCCAGTAGCGCGGATTTTCTTCCCACGGCCGGAGAGCGGCTTCGGATAAATTTTCTTCTTCCGGTTTTTCAATTTCATTTTCTTTGTCAGGAATGGCTGTTTCCTGGCACCGGGTGAAAAAAAGCAATGCTAAAATGGTAATAAAACTCATGCGTTTATAATCTTGTATTTTCATAATTCTATTTTAATTCCATCAGGTGACGGAGGTTTTTAAACATTCAGATGAAACTCCTCTACGGATAATTAAACGTAAAACTTCCAATAAGTTATATGTAATTTTCCATTTAAAAAAATGAAATCTTCCCTCGTGTATCTCCTGAATATGGAT
>JAFGDX010000107.1 GCA_016931875.1 Prolixibacteraceae bacterium | reverse complement strand
CTGTTGCCGGGTTTGGGTGTAAGTGTAATATTTACTTCGGTGGTTTTGTTGTTGCTTTCCCAAAAAAATGTAATTGACTGGTTGGGGGCAATAATCCCGATTTCCACCTGAAATCCTTCTTCATACTCGGGGAAATGCCAGGTTACTGTTTTTCCTTCTTTCATGGTTCCTGAGCTTTTGGAAATAAAATAGTTGCTCATATTTTCAGGATTGACAATTTCTTCAAAAACAGCCGCTACTGGTTTTTGAATCTGAATTTGTGTTTTTATTTCAAGTTTATCCGTATTCATATTGTATTGTTTTTATGCAAATGTTTTTTGTTTCTAAATTCGTATGGTTTCACGGAGCAGGAACTGTTGCAATGAATAAAACCCCTGTCATTAAAAAGTAGGATGATTACCGGGAGTAACCGGAGGTGGAAACCTGTAATTTTCAGGTTTCAAAACTAATTACTGCTGCAGGCTGCCGGGAAACAGCCTTTATGAAACCTGCAATTCCCTTACCTGCGGCAGCATTTTTGTTGGGTATTTTTTATTCTTTTTCAGCACAGTTGAACATCCAATGAACGCCAAATTTGTCTTTTACACTTCCAAAATAGTCGCCCCAAAACATGTCCTGCAATTCCTGCTCCACCTCTCCGCCTTCAGCAAGCGCTTTAAAAAGTTTTCTGGTCTCTTCGCGGGTATCGGGCTGCAGGTTAATATACACGTTGTTTCCCATGTTTACTTTAAATCCCATCTGTTCGGGGGCATCAGAGCCCATCAGAATGTGTCCGTCCAAAATGGGTAAGCCAACATGCATTACCATATTTTCCACTCCCGCGGGCATTGGCGGCATGTCGTCCGACGGCGGAACATCTTTAAACCGCATAATTCCCTGTCCGTAAAATTCAGTTCCAAAAACCGATTTGTAAAACAAAAAAGCTTCCTCGGTATTACCCGGAAAATTTAGATAAACGTTTACTGTTGCCATAATTTAAAAATTTTAGTGAATTATTTTTTTCGATTAAAATTGTTTGACCAAATCAAGAATTTCTTTTGTTTTCATCATTAAACTAACATGGCCTGTGCCCGGAAAAATGGCCAGGTGTGATTCCGGAATCCCTGCCATATCACCAAATACGCAGCCTCCCAGCAGTTTGTACATTTCAGCTTTGTGTTCCATGCTTACACCGTCATTGTCGCCCATAATCAGCAGGGTTGGTGATTTTATGGAACGAATATTTTCTTCGCCCAGATTATAATTTTCTTTATCGAATGTTATAAATTTTTCCACAAACGGGTGCCAGTGTTCCGGGTTGGGGGCAATGTTTTTGTATTCAGTTTGAAGGGGTGTATTGTCCAGAAAATCGGGTTCCATAGTAGCAAACACTTGTCTTGCTTCGGGCATCCAGCCATCAAATTTAAATGTTGTTGAAATGATGATTAATTTATTAACACGTTCCGGATTCTGAATTGCCAGTTGTAAGGCAATTGTGCCTCCAAAACTGTATCCCAAAATGTCGGCCTTTTCGATATCAAGATGTTCCATTACCCCGGCCACATCATCCGCCAGGCTGGCGTATGAAAAAGGTCTATCTGTGTCTGCCGTCCTTCCGTGCCCCTGCATTTCAAGGGCGATAACCTTCCGGGTTTCCGAGAGTTCAGGAATAATTTGTGCCCAGTTCAGGCCAATCGTCATATACGCCCCGTGAAGCAAAATTACAGGGTCGCCTTCCCCATAAATTTCATAATAAATCTGAAGTCCGTTTACCGGCGCATACCCCGACACGGTTGGTTTTTTGCCGGCATTTTGTGCTTGTTGGGCAAAACCGGGGTTTATTGAAATCAGAAAAACCACAAGCGCGAGAAAAGAGTTTTTTGTGTATTGCTTTTTTTGATTCATTTTCTGCTGATTTTAGTTTTCTTCACAAATTGTTTTTAGTTTTTGCAGCGCTTTTGGCCAGGCTTCCTTAAAATAGGAACTCATATTTTCATCCAGTTTGGTTTTGGTAATTAAATCAACTTCCAGAAGAGTTTTCCCGTTTTGTTCAGTGAAAGTATAATTTTCCAGCCCACCGCTCCATGGTTCTACTTCCGGGCCTGTCGTTTTTTCTAAACCGTTTTCCAACAAACCGAGATGTTCAATGCTTATAAACTTATTTGGGATGTTTTCTTTAATCCGGCTCACCATGCCTCCTTCATTTCCATGTTCATCGGTTCCGACAAAAAGGATTTTCGATTCCTTTTCCCACGAACCTTTATAATGTGAAGTTGGGTTGAATATTTTTGTCCATTCACGGTAAGTTTTATCATCCAACATGACTTTAAAAACTTTTTCCGGCTTAGCATCAATTACTATTTCAAAATGCATATTTTCCATTGTTCCCGATGTTTCCACATATTTTTTAAAATTATTCATAATGGCCTGCCAGCCCTGTTGTTGCATTTCGGGTGAATTTGCACTTTCGGCCTCAAACACTTCGGTTATTTTTGTGGTGTTGTTATCGGTTTCGAAAGTTATTTCCACTTTTCGCCCGTCGCCAAGTGTGTAGGCAATTTGTTTAAATTTTTCAACCTTGTCGTACACGCCTCCAAAGTCAAAGCCAAAACTCCCGTCTTTGGCTTCCATGCGCGCCAGCAATTTCCCGCCAACACGCAAATCATTTTCGGCATGCGGTGAATGCCAGTCGTCGGATGCAAAATTCCACTTAACCATGTGTTGTGGTTCATTCATTAATTTCCATACTTTTTCAACCGGGGCATTTATTGTAGCCCCCACTGTTAGTTTTGTTTTCTCTGCTGTTTTCATCGTATTTTTATTTACTGTTTTGTTGATAATTTTCTGTTACCTCAAAATTACATGTGTTAAAAAAACTTCAGGATGTGTAAAAACGACAAATTTCAGGTAAATTACGACAAATTTGTCTTTAATTAATTGTGATGATAAAAATTTCGATTCTTGTTGCAGAAAGTTCGGTAATTCAGTCGATTGCCGATCCTCAGTATTGTTTTGATACTGTAAACCGTTTTTTAAATATGAACGGAAAACCGCTGATGTTTGATGTGAAACTGGTAGGAGCGGAGCGAAATGTAAAATTATACAACGGGCACTACTCGGTTCACGCTGATAAATTAATCGGTGAAGTTGAGAAAACGGATTTGATAATTATTCCGGCCCTGTTTGGAAATATAAATGAAGCGTTGAAAGCCAACCAAAAAATAGTTCCCTGGATTGAAAAACAATACCACTCGGGGGCGGAAGTTGCTTCGTTGTGTGTGGGTGCATTTTTGCTGGCCTCCACCGGACTGCTAAAAGGAAAAAAATGTTCCACCCACTGGGGGTTTATTGATGATTTTCGCGAAATGTTCCCCGAAGTGGATGTGCAGGACGGGAGTATTGTTACCGAGGAAAACCGGATTTATTCCAGTGGCGGAGCAAATTCCTACTGGAATCTTTTGTTGCATTTGGTAGAAAAATATACCAATCGCGAAACCGCTGTTTTAGTTTCAAAATATTTTGCCATTGATATAGGGCGAAACACGCAGTCGTTTTTTTCCCTGTTTAAAGGCCAAAAACAACACAACGACGAGGAAGTAAAAAAAGCACAGGAGTTTATTGAGAAAAACATAGAAGAGAAATTTACCGTGGAAGAACTGGCCGAAAAAATGGCTGTTGGCCGCCGCAGTTTTGAACGAAGATTTAAACGCGCAACCAAAAACTCGGTGCTTGAATACATTCAGCGGGTAAAAATTGAAGCTGCCAAACGCAACATCGAAAACAGCCGGAAAAATATTAGCGAGGTGATGTTTGAAGTGGGCTACACCGACACAAAAGCTTTCCGTACGATATTCAAAAAAATTACCGGAATTACTCCGGTGGAATACAGGAACAGATACAATAAAATGGAAGTAGAATAAATTTTTGCATCCGCCAAGCGGATTTTTTTGTTATCGGTTTTTATCATGAAGTTTTTGGTTTTTCTGTAACCGTTCCATCATTGCTACAATACGTTGTGTTTTGGTTTTCAGGGTTTTTGCTTCGTAAATCCAATCGATGTAGGCTTTTTGTTCACCTTCTGAAAAACCAAAAAAAGTATTTCCGATTTCATTTGGTTCATTTTGAAAACATTTCAGAATTTCAGAAGGAATTTTGTAAGGCTCATCATCGGCAAACAGAACAATATGTACAAAATCACCCGCATCTTTTTTTATCTGTTTTCTGATTTGTGCTTTTACGGGCAGAAACAATTTTCCGTTTCCCATGGGCATGAGTTTGGTACGTTTGAACTCAAAATCATCAATAAAACCTTTTACTTTTACCCAGCCAAACGGGTTGTTTTTGTTTTGAAGTATTTCCGGTATTTCAGCATAGGTCCAGCCACCTTTCCCGGGATATTTTTGCAGGAGATAACTTTTGTTCACCAGTGGCTCTTTATCCGAATTCATAAAAGTAATAACCTACCTGTTCTGAATTTTGTTTTCGTTAACTCTGAACTTTACAATTCTGGCAATCAAATCAAACGGGATTGGCTTATCCAAAGGAAACTGGACAGATCCTTTTCCCTGTTTGTATTGTGAAAGCTCTTTGGCAAATTCTGCATGTCCGGTTGGAGTTGCATAGAAACCTACATGATTTTTGTAGCCCGCAAAGTAAACCAGCGGTTTGCCAAATGTTTTGTAAGCTGGCATTCCGTAACTGATGCTTTCGTCTGCTTTCGGGGCATTTTTCAGGATTGTGTTCCGCACCCGAAACAAAACCTTCTGAACATCTTCAGGAAATTGGGAAATATAATCATCAACGGTTAATGTGTGTTTTTTCATAACTTCGAAACTCTTTTCTTAATTTTTGCAAGGTACTCCATTACTTTTTGCTGAAGGTTGTTTTTTAAAACAATGTCATTCGAATAAAGTTTTTCCCGAAGCTCGTTGTAAAGTTCAATTTCTTTTTCCAGGGAAAGTAGTATTGATGAAATTTCATATTTTGGAACGGTTTTTTTCAGTTTCTCGAAATCTTCTGTTTCGAAGTTAAATTCAATTTTTCGTAACCCTTTTGGTAACTGGTTATTTTTTATTTGCAGCAAAGGGGATATTACATTCATTCTCAAATAGGAAATAGAATCGAGTGCTTCAAAATATTCACCACGGCCAATTTTTAATGTTATGTAATGAACCCAAATCCAAAACCGATCTTCAATCCATTGAAAATTAAGTTCGGGAAAGCGGGCTTCTGTGGTTTTTATTATTTCGGAAAGAATATTTTCTCTTTCCCAGAGTATGACCGGGTTTTCAACGCGTTCTTTAAACTCGTCCGCAGTAACAAATTTTATATCAACATGCAGCAGCGGATTATCAAAAAGGCAAATCAGTACGCGCGGTTCCCCAACATGTTCACCTGTAAATCCGTCAATAAACTGGCCCATTTTAGATGCGTATTCACGCATCTTTTCCTTCTGGCCCGAAATTTTTTCGTTGGTAACTAAAACCAGATCCAAATCCGAAAATTCGTCCAGTTCGTTGGTGATGTATGAACCCCCTGCTGCCAGTCCTAAAACCAGCGGATCGGTTTTTATTTTTTCAACCGCAGATTTGGCAAATTGTTTTTGTATCATTTTTTTAGCTAAAAAGGGTTATCCAAATGGGTATCATAACCGCAATTGCCACAGTAGCAGTTTGCCAGTTGTAATTGGTAACATACAGACCACATAAAAAACAGAGCGGATTTTCTACTTCTGATATTATTTCCCCATTACCTGAAGTGCCATGAAAACTAATTTGTTCGTTCTGTTTGTTTACCAGGCTCCATTTTGTATTCCACATATTGTCAAATTTCCATAAAAATTTGGTATCGTCTATTGTAATGGTGGCCCGATTCATCCAGGTATTATATTCAATTTTTCCAATAACTGTATTTTTTTTGCGGTCGATAATTTTTGTGTTTTGTTTGAAAAATCCCTGCGAAAGAAACGTATATTTTTCGTCGAAAATATCGGCATCATAAGTGTTGGAAAATGTTCGGTTTACAAGAAATCCTATTGGTTTTCCTCTCTGATAAAGTTTATAAGTGCCCGAAAACAGACTTTTGTTCCATGTAATTTTCATCACTGTTCAGGTTTTAGGTTTTATTTTTTTTGATTCTATTTTTTTGCCCGGTCTTCCACGCGTTTTAAAGGGATAGTAAATTATTTGTTTAAAAAATTCCAATAAAAAATTTGCTACTTTCTTTTTGGCCAATAAGAAGAAAAAGATTTTTCTACATAAGGTCCGAATTTTTGAAACAGCTTGTTATTTTCAGTTTAAAAGTAAAAAATTTATTTTACAACCCGGTGGTAATTAAATTTTGTTTCAGTTTTCTGGTCCTGGTTGTCAATCACCACGTAGATATTTATTTCATTCTCATTTATTCGTTCAAAAGTAAAACCATCAAAAAATACTTTTCCAGGAGTTACTTTTACCAGCTTAAAATCAACGGTTTTATCCTGTTCTTCCCAGCCTTTTAAATCGGGGTGAAAATGTTTTAACCGAAGAATCAGGGTCTCGTTCTCTTCAACCATTGTACAAATTTCATAAAAATTAACCTGCCTGTCTGTAACAAGTCTAAAAACACACATCATGGAACCGCCAAGCGGGGGCGACCATATTTCTTCGGCAATTCCACCAAATGCTTCCGCTTTCCAGTGGCCTGCAATCCAGGCAACATCAGCCAGGGTTGCTTTTGGCGAGCCATCAGATGCGTTGTAAGAAACAGTATGGTTAAAATGGTTTTGTGCTGTGATACCTGTAACTAAAAACAGCAAAATTAAAATGAAAAACAGTCCTCTCATGTTTGTATGTTTTTAACGGATAGCTTTGTTCATTTAACCCGCAGAACCGTGTTTTGGTTTTCAGGAAATAAGTTGAAACATCGACTTGATAAAATCGTTATTTTTTGTTTTTCTCCTTGTTCTTTTTTTTGCGGTACAACAAGTAAATAATTATAAGTAAAACGGGCAGTACAATAAATAAAATGATATTGAGCAGATTGAATTCAACCGGTTCGGCTTCACCGTAAGGAATATGCCGGGGTGCCTGCGCATAAGTGAAAATCCAAAGAAGAATAAAATTTACCGCCAGAAATACTTTTTTAATCATGCTGAATTGTTTATGCAATGCTTTTACTACTAAAAGCAAAATCAGCATGTTTTGTTCAATTTTATCAATCCGGCACTATTGATTTTAGAAAATAATGATTAATACAACATTCTGGCTTTTATGGTATTCGGAATTTTTTTTAGTTCTTTTAAAATGGTGTCGCTTATTTCACTTTCGGTGTCAATTATTACATAACCAATGTCGGCATCGGTTTGGAGGTACTGCGAGGCAATGTTTATACCTTTTAAAGTGAATACATCGTTGATTTCCTTCAGAATTCCGGGAACATTTTTATGAATGTGCAGAAACCGTTGTTTGTCGCGGTTGGGAAGCAACGAAACCTGCGGAAAGTTCACTGCACCGATGGTTGAGCCGTTGTCGCTGTAACGGATGAGCTTTTCGGTTACCTCGGCGCCGATATTTTCCTGCGCTTCCGAAGTGCTGCCACCAATGTGTGGGGTAAGAATTACGTTATCGAATTTCTGCAACTCCGAAAAAAATTTCTCACGGTTCGAAGCCGGTTCTTTGGGAAAAACATCGGCTGCGGCCCCCGAAAGATGCCCCGATTTTAAAGCCTCGGCAAGCGCCGGATAATCGACTACCGTTCCGCGCGAGGCATTGATGAGCAGCGCACCTTTTTTCATTTTTGAAAGTTGTTCCGCCGAAATCATTTTCCGGGTATTTTCGCTTTGCGGAACATGCAGGGTTACAACATCCGAAAGTTGCAAAAGTGCCTCCAGACTGTTACAGGCCATTGCTTTTCCAAGGCTCAGTTTTTTTTCGATGTCGTAATAATACACATTCATACCCAGTGCTTCTGCCAGAATGGAAACCTGCGAGCCAATGTGACCGTAACCCACAATTCCCAGGTTTTTATCGCGAACTTCGTAAGAATTGTTTGCCGATTTTTGCCATTCGCCACGGTGGGCTGCCGCATTTTTTGCAGGTATTTCTCGCATCAGCATAATAATTTCGGCAATCACCAACTCGGCCACTGACCGGGTATTCGAAAAAGGAGCGTTAAAAACCGGTATTCCCAACTGTTTGGCGGCTTGCAAGTCTACCTGGTTGGTTCCAATACTGAAACAACCCACTGCAAAAAGTTTTCGCCCTTTTTTGAGTATTTTTTCTGAAAGCTGTGTTCTTGAGCGAATCCCAATCATGTGAACATCCCTGATTTTTTGAATCAACTCATCTTCATCGAGCGCGGTTTTCAAATATTCTACATTGGAATAGCCTGCCGCATTTAAATTTTCAACCGAAGAAGGATGAATGCCTTCAAGCAAAAGAATTTTGATGTATTTTTTATTGAGCGAAAACTTTTTTACCATGGCGCGATTTTTTTTCAAAAATACAATTGGAATCATGGATTTCAACAGAATTGGAGATTTAATTTACTGAATTTCGAATGATATAAAACATCAAATGTGAATATCAATCTTTTATTTCAGGCTAAAATCACGTCCACGCCCGCTTTTTTAAGTTCATTTTGAAAAATAATATCCAGTTCACTGTTGGTGGCAACATGCTGAATATCATTTGGAAAACAAATGTTTACAAGTTCGGTTTTTCCAAATTTACTGGAATCGGAAACAATAAAAACGTCGCGGGCTTTTTGGATGATGTAGTTTGAAATTTCGGCTCTGAACAGGTCGCGGAGTGTAAATCCGGCTTCGGTGGAGTAGCCGTCGATTCCTATAAACGCCTTGTTGATGTTGATTTGGTCGATGCAGGTTTTGGTAATCTTTCCCACCAGTGTTTCGCTGTCGTGTTGGTAAATTCCGCCTAAAAGAATAATGTTGGCATGGTCGTTTTTCCGGAATTGGCGGGCAATGTAAACATTGGTCGTAATGATGGTTACTTTTCTGATTTTCATCAGCTCGCGCGCCAGCAAAACGTTTACCGAGCCTGATTCAATCAAAATGGTTTCGCCATCGTTTACAAATGTTGCGAGTTTTTTTGCAATCCGCAGTTTTTTTTCGTAGTTCACGCCCAGGCGGTTGGTCAAATCATCGGCGTCTTTTAACACCGCGCCCCCGTGAACACGTCTTAGCAATCCTTCTGTCTCCAGGAAATTCAAATCCTGGCGAATGGTTACCGCAGAAACATTCAATTCTTCGGCTAATTCATTTACGGAAGTCTGGTCGTTTTTTCCCAGTATTTTCAGTATTTTATTTTGTCGTTCGTTTAACATTATTCCAGTGTTAGTGCGGCTGCGCCAATCACGCCGGCATCGGCTCCAATATTCGAGATTGTAATGTGTATGTTGTCAAAAATCATGTCGCGGGCCAGTTCATAAAAAGTAGCTTTTATTTTGTTGAGATAAAAATCGCCCCAG
>JAFGDX010000563.1 GCA_016931875.1 Prolixibacteraceae bacterium | reverse complement strand
GTAAAAAAAGCCACGGCGCAATTTGTTTTTGAACCCAACGATGCCAATACCTGGGTAAAAATCCGGGCGATGATTGAAAATTTCCTTTCGCTCCAGTGGAGGGCAGGGGCACTTGCCGGGGCAAAACCCGACGAAGCTTATTATGTTCGGGTTGGACTGGGGCAAACCATGACTGCGCAGGATATCCTGAACGGGTACATGCATGTTGAAATTGGTATGGCAGTGGTTCGTCCGGCCGAATTTATTATTCTTAAGTTTTCGCACAAAATGCAGGAATCTTAACCCAAGTTTAAATCTTAAAAACAATTTATTATGGCTACAAATTATCCATTGGTAAAATTTCACTTTCAGGTAGAATGGGGTGGAACAAAAATAGGATTTACCGAAGTTTCCGGGCTGGATGTGGAAACCGAAGTGATTGAATACCGGCACGGGGCCAGTCCCGAATATTCAAAAGTAAAAATGCCCGGCATGCAGAAATTTAGCAACATTACCTTAAAACGCGGAACATTTGCCAGCGACAATGAATATTTCAACTGGTGGAATACCGTAAAGCTGAATACCATCGAACGGCGCGACATTACCATCAGTTTGCTGAATGAAGAGCACGAACCGGTGGTTACCTGGAAAGTAAAAAATGCATGGCCTTCAAAAGTGCAGCCCACCGACTTAAAAGCCGATGGCAACGAGGTGGCGATTGAATCGATAGAACTGGTACATGAAGGTTTAACCATTCAAAATGATTAAAAATGGCCAATTACTATCCTCCGGCGGGTTTTCATTTTAAAGTTGAATTTGCCAACCTGAAAAGTGAATTTGAATTTCAGTCGGTTTCGGGGCTAACCGTTGAACTGACCACTGAAGAAATTGCCGAAGGAGGCGAGAACCGGTTTAAACACAAGCTCCCGGTACGGACCAGTTTCCCCAACCTGGTTTTGAAACGCGGGCTGGTAACCGATTCTTCATTAATTAAGTGGTGCCGCGATGCGGTGGAAGATTTTAATATCACACCCACCGACATCACCATTAGTTTGCTTAACCAGGAACACGAACCGCTGATGACATGGAATGTGGTTCACGCATATCCTTTAAAATGGGCGGTGGCTGATTTTAATGCCGAGGAGAGTAAACTGGTTGTTGAAACCATTGAACTGGCGTACAGCTATTTTAAAATTCAGAAATAATGCCAATCGAAATCAAGGAATTGCACATAAAAATAAATGTGGAAGACAAACCGCAATCTGCCGATCCGCTTCAAAATAAAAAAAGCGAGAAGGACAGGATTATTGCGGAATGTGTGGAACAGGTAATGGAAATATTGTCGAAAAACCAGGAAAGATAGTATGAGCGGAGAACTGATAAAACTTCAGATTAAAGCCTACAGCGATGAACAGTTTTCGGAAGAAGTTTCTGAAGGTGAATTCCGGACACTGATGAACCCTGAGACCTACAAGTTCAAATATAAAATTGAACAAAACGATGAACAGGCCTCGGGAACAAGTGCGGCAGCACCGCGGTTTAACAAAGCTTTGCCTGAGGATTTGGAACTTGAATTTGTTTTCGACCGGACGGGAGTGGTGACCGATTACGGCGCCCCCGGAGGTTCGGATGACAAAACATTTAAAGATGAGGGAAGTGGAATTATCGACGATGTGGAGAAGTTCAAAAAAGTGGTGTTCGACTACAACGGCGATGAACACAAACCCAATTATCTGATTATTTCGTGGGGTACCCTGCTTTTTAAGGGCACTCTCAGCGAGATGGATCTCACCTTTAAATTGTTTAAGTCCGACGGGACTCCGCTGCGTGCTGTGGCCAACGCCAAATTTAAGGGCTTTGTGGAAGACAACCTGAGGGTGGCAATGGAAAATAACAATTCGCCCGACCTGACACATATTCGGATTGTGAAAGACGGAGACACACTTCCGTTAATGGCTTTCCGTATTTACGGCGATTCTTCCTATTACCTTGAAGTGGCAAAGGCCAACAACATTACCAATTTCCGAAAGCTTGAAACAGGCCAGTCCGTTTTTTTCCCACCCATTGAAAAAAAGAAAAAATAATGCCGGAACAAAGAGTTATAAATACATCACGATCCGCCGATTTGGTTACACATAAAATTTTGGTTGACGGTGAGGAACTTTCAAAAAGCTTCCAGGTAATGAATGTGGTCATCGAAAAGGAAATCAACCGCATCCCAACCGCCAGAATTGTTTTGATCGACGGCGATGCGGCTTCCCAGGAATTTAAACTGAGCAACGAAGAACTTTTTATTCCCGGGAAAGAAGTGGAAATCAAAGCGGGCTATCATTCCGATGAAGAGACAATTTTTAAAGGCCTGGTTATCAAACACAATTTAAAAATCCGTTCCAGCCGGTCGTATTTAATCGTTGAATGTAAAGACAAAGCAGTAAAACTAACGATCGGTCGAAAAAACAAATATTTCTACGAAGGTACTGACAGTGACATTATCGAAGAAATAATCGGTTCATACGGTTTGGAAAAAGAGGTAGAATCCACGAACGTCACTCACCGCGAACTGGTTCAGTACAATGTTTCCGATTGGGATTTTTGTGTAACACGGGCACAAGCCAACGGAAAAGTGCTGATTGTTGACGACGAAAAAATAACGGTTAAAAAACCCGGTTTTGAACAGGCAGCAGTGGAAACTGTGTCGTTTGGCGCCACGCTTTTGGAATTTGATGCTGAGATGGATGCCCGAAACCAGTTTCAAAAAGTAAGCTCCTACAGTTGGAACGCAGCCGACCAGGAAGTGCTGGAAATTGAAGCGAATGATCCGGCTGTAACTCTGAACGGCAATATTTCAGCCGGAGATTTGGCATCGGTAATCAATCTGGAAAACCTGCAGCTGAAAAGCGGCGGGGCAACTCCCGATGTGGAATTGCAGGAATGGGCCGATGCAAAAACACTGTTTAACCAGCTGGCAAAAACCAGGGGCCGCATAAAGTTTCAGGGAATTCCGGAAGTGAAGCCCGATACAATTATTCAACTGGAAGGCGTAGGCGACCGGTTTAGCGGGAAAGTTTATATTTCTGCTGTTCGCCACCAGGTTACCGAAGGCAACTGGACAACAGATGCTGAATTTGGAATTAATCCGAAATGGTTTACCGAAACCTTTGATATCAACGATCAACCGGCAGCAGGTTTAATGGCTGCAGTAAATGGTTTGCAGGTAGGAATTGTAACCCAACTGGAGAATGACCCTGACGGTGAAGACCGGATTTTGGTACGGCTGCCTATTGTTGATAATAGTGTTGACGGCATCTGGGCACGCGTGGCAACACTTGATGCCGGCGAAAACCGCGGTTCGTTTTTCAGGCCCGAAATTGAAGACGAAGTGATTGTTGGCTTTATCAACGGAAACCCAAACGATGCCGTTGTTTTGGGAATGATGAACAGCAGCGCCAAACCAGCCCCAATTACAGCTACTGACGATAATCATGAAAAAGGTTTTGTTACCCGCAGCGAAATGAAGTTCATTTTTAACGACGATGAAGTGAGCGTGACATTGGAAACGCCCAACGGAAATAAAATGGTTATCAGTGATGCCGACGGCGGTATTAAGCTGGAAGACGAAAACGGCAATTTTATTCAAATGGATTCCAACGGAATAACGATTGAAAGCGCATCGGAAATCAAGTACAAATCTTCCACCGATGTGAAAGTTGAAAGTGGCACCAACCTCGAATTAAAAGCGGGTGCACAGTTTAAAGCGGAAGGTTCGGCGGGTGCTGAAGTTTCAACCAGCGCCAATGCTGTAATTAAAGGTTCAATTGTTCAAATTAACTGATTATGGGAGCAGCAGCACGATTGACAGATATGCACACCTGTCCGATGGTTAACCCGGGCGGAGTGCCACACGTGGGCGGCCCGATTGTGGGGCCGGGGGTGGCAACTGTGCTGATTGGCGGAATGCCTGCAGCCGTGGTAGGCGACATGGCCGTTTGCACCGGCCCGCCGGATACCATTGTTCAGGGCTCGGCAACCGTTTTAATTGGAGGTAAACCTGCGGCACGCATGGGTGATTTAACCGCACACGGCGGCACTATTGTGGCTGGTATTCCCACCGTATTAATAGGAGGATAAGTATGGAAAAAAAGTCGTTTTTAGGAAGGGGCTGGAGTTTTCCGCCTGAATTTAACAGGGGCAGCAAAAACGTAAAAATGCTGGAAGATGAAGCCGATATAAAAAGCAGCCTCGAAATCCTGCTTTCAACACGGCTGGGCGAACGGATTATGGTTCCCAATTATGGCTGCAACCTCGACGAATTGTTGTTTAAACCGCTAAATCTTACTTTGAAAACCTATGTAACCGATTTGATTAAAACAGCCATTTTATACCATGAACCGCGCATCGATTTAAATAAAATTGAAATCGATCCATCGGATGAATTAAACGGAGTTTTACTGATAAAACTCGACTATACAATACGAATCACCAATTCACGAAAAAATATGGTTTATCCATTTTATAAAGAGGAAGGAAACGAACTCTAACTAAACTGAAATTATGGCTAAATGCGGCAAAGAGATATTATCCGAACGTGAAGGGACAGCACAATTGCAGCGGTATATTGAGGCGCTTGATCCGGCTTCTGTAAAACTGAATGATTTCAGCCTGAAGGAGTGGATGCAGTTTGCATATACCTTTGCACAACACATCAATTATTTCAATACATTAAACCACGAGGTTCCGTCGGCCAACTGGCAGGATTTTTTTATAAAAGATGCAAATCTGGAAGATTTCCTGAATCTTGTGGATGACGGGAAAGTTGTGACTCCCCATTTGGCATTGTTTGTTAGTTTTATCAAACTGCTTGAGTTCTCAAAAAAACGGTTTAACAAACTCACCAAACGGCACCTCGATTTTTACTACCGCCGGATTTTGCAAATTGAAAAACTGCCGGCCACCCCCGACAAGGTGCACATGATTTTTGAGCTGGCCAAAAATGTGGTTGATGAAAAAATTGCGCGGGAAACCGAACTGGACGGAGGAAAAGATGCTGCCGGGCTGAAACGGATTTATAAAACAACCGAAGAACTCGTTGCCAACAAAAGTACGGTATCCACGCTCATGAGCGTTTACAACGATCATACAAACAGTAAACT
>JAFGDX010000106.1 GCA_016931875.1 Prolixibacteraceae bacterium | reverse complement strand
GATGGAAAATGTTACGCTTTAATTAGCAATAAAGTATATGTTTTGGATAATGGTGAATTGAAACCTGATAATTCTGCACCTTCTGAAATTCAAAAAATACAAAAAGAAAATAACCTGCTTTGGGCGTTGACATTCAATGGAATTTATCTGCTGGAAGGAAATAAATGGCAAAAAATTGATGACAAAAAGTACATTGATCTTTGCACACTCAACGGAGCTGTGCATGCGGCTACCAAAGATGATATTTACCGTTTCGACGGCAAGAAATTTTCAAGCACAAAACCTGCCGGCGGATATTATTCCAGTAACATGACCATGGTAATGGAAGACGGAACCCAGCTTCATGCCGACCCGGTGGAACTTGGCCCCATTACTGAAATTGAGCCGTACAGCGGAACTTTGTATGTGTTGCGACCCGGAAAACTGGTTTTGTTCGACGGGCTCGTGGTTAACGAGGATTTTATCGACTGGGGAACTCTCCCTTCAAATGAAACCCGTGATCTGTTAAGTTTTGGGAACAGGTTGTTTATCAGTACCGACAGAGGCCTGGGTGTTTTACGCGGCGCAACTTTAACAACGCTCAAAGGTGATGATGGTTTGCCTGTGGAAAATACAACCTGCCTGGCCAAAGGTTTTGATGGAGATGTGTGGATTGGAACACAAAGAGGCGCCGTTCGGATGCTCGAAAACGAATGGCACTATTTTGGAGAAGGACTCTGGCTGCCAGACAACAAAGTGAATGACATTGCCACCGGAGACAACGTGGCTTACATTGCCACCGACGGCGGTTTGGGAATCATAAAATATGAACCATTCACGCTGCAAAAAAAGGCGGATTACTACGAACGGCATCTGGAAGAATGGGGACATAAACGCCTGGGATTTATTCATACACTTTATCAAAAAGAGGGAGAATGGGTACGCGAAATCAGCGATAACGACGGCGGACACACATCTCCGTATCTGGCAGCAATGAGTTTCAAATATGCAGTAACCGGAGATGAAGAAGCAAGGAAAGAAGCCGTTGAGGCATTTAAAGCAATGGTTTGGCTGGAACGTATTTGTCCCGTTGACGGGTTTTTTGCGCGTGCCATTTATTCAACCACCGGCGATAAAGACGAACTGGCAAAACACGGCTCGGGAGGATTGCCTGCCAAATGGTACAAAACTCCCGATGGAAAATGGTACTGGAAAGGAGATACTTCGAGCGACGAGGTAATCGCCCATTTTTATTCGGTTTCCATCTTTTATGAACTGGCCGCCAAAGGAAAAGAAAAAGAAATGGCCCGTGAACATCTCGAACGGATCGCATCGTACATCATCGATTGTGGATGGGTGTTAAACGATATGGACGGAAAACCAACCCGCTGGGGGCGCTGGAACCCGGAATATCTGCTGCGTCCGTACGGATATGTGGACAGAGGAATCAACGGCCTTGAAGCTCTGGCCTTTACAAAAACTGCCTTAACTTTAACAGGTGATGAAAAATTTGCAAAAGGTTATCAGCAACTGGCAGACTGGGGCTACCCGGAAAACACGCTTCGCCAAAAAAATGTGTTTCCCCCGGAAAATATTGCTACCTGGGACGATAATCATGCATTCCGAAGTTATTATACCTTGCTTCGCTATGCCGATGATCCTCGTTTACGAAATATGTATTTGCGCAGTTTGGAACGTACCTGGGAAGTAAAACGAATGGAACAAATCCCGTGGTTTAACTTTGTTTACGGCGCCATTACAGGAAACAATTGCGAGGAAGAAAAAATGGTGAAACATTTAAGGGAGTGGGTGTTGGACTGTACGGAATACACTTACAGTAATTCGCACCGCGATGATTTGTTTGTTGAACCAGGTTATCTTTCATACGAAGGAGGAAGAAAACGAATTTCTCCCCGCGAAATGTGTGTAAAACGTGCCAGCCGCAGCGCCATTGATTTGGACGGAGGATCCAACGGGCGCCGGGTGATGGAGCCTGTGGGATTTTTGCGCGACTACTGGATGGGGCGTTATCATGGTTTTATTGAAGCCCCAACAACCAATGATTCAAAATTAACATCGGTTGAAAAAAACAGAAATAGAAATTTTGGAGCCGAACCTTACAAAGGAGAAGAAAGACCGGCGATTTTTTAACCCGAAACTTTAGCACTTAAACAATAATAGAAAGGAATTTTTATGTACCGATTAGTAAATCTGAGTTTAAAACTGCTTGTTTTTGTTGCTGTTATTTCTTCCTGTAAAACAGTGGTTCATGAAAATGGCACATCCGTTGAAAGTGTAATCGACAGCGCTATCACTGAATTGTATAAAACCCGCAGCGAAGACCAACTCGCAGCATTAACCAATGAACAGGCGCTTGCCATGTTTTCTGAACAAGAAAAGGAGGTTTTGGCAACCAACCACTGGATGTTTGATGCAAATGTTCCGGTTACGGTTTCGGTAATGCGAAGTGTAAAACAAAAAATCATTCCGTTTTGGCTGGAGGAGAGTGGTTTCAAAAAAACCAATATGACCCTGCAGAATGAAATGACCACCTATGAAATCTGGCAAAAGCAGTTTAACGCCGGAAAAGTGGGGCTTGGGATAAACGGATTTGAAAATTACGGGTTGCACTATTTTGTTTGTGTTGGCCCTCAAAACAAGGACGATGATTTGGTTTTGAGCAATTTTTTTCCTGAAAATCAATATGTCGGCATCATGGATGACGGGGCATTTACTTATCACGACTGGGATGAACTGGTTTTGGAAGGCGTACCCGCTGAATTGAGAGGCCAAAAACTGTTGACAACCATTCGCGGACGGGGCGTTGAAACGCATTTGGTTGGGGCGTTCCGAAAAACAGAACATCCTTCGTCCGGGGTTCCCGATCAGGTTATGCTTACCTGGAGTTCAGACCCTGCCACCGGAATTGATATTCAGTGGCGAACCGGTACTTCCGTAAATTCGGGCAGTGTGGTTTACTGGGAAAAGGGCAGCAGCGAAATGTTTTCGGTGGAAGCTGAAAAATATGTAATGGAGGACTTAAGATTAATGAACGACCGCTTTTGCAATCGGTTTACAGCACAATTGCGTAACCTGAAACCAGGAACAACTTACGAGTATCAGATTGCCCCGCAAAATGAGTGGAACGAGGATTATACGTTTACCACCGAAAACAGCAGCGATTCATTTTCATTCATCTGGTTTGGCGACACACATTTTTCACCCCAATGGGGCGAACTGGCAAACACGGCGTTTGCAGACCACCCGGATGCAGCATTTTTTACCATTGCCGGTGATTTGGTAAGCGATGGTTTGTACCGCAATCAGTGGGATGACCTGTTTGCATATTCGGCCAATATTATCAGTCAGCGGCCTTTGATGTGTGTGCCCGGAAATCATGACAACCGCCTTGGGTTGGGGGCAAGAATGTACCGTGATATGTTTAGCTATCCAAAAAACGGACCTGCGGAAATCAATGCCGAACAAACCTATTCATTCACTTATAAAAATGCCTTGTTTCTGATGATTGATGCCACTTCACCGGTTGAAAAGCAAACCGAATGGATAGAAGAGCAGCTAAAAAATTCGGATGCCACCTGGAAATTTGCAGTTTTTCATTTTCCTCCCTACAATTGGGAAGAACCTTATTTTGATATTCAGAAAGAGTGGGTACCTGTATTTGATAAATACCATGTTGACATGGTTTTTGGCGGGCATATTCATTACTACATGCGTTCAAAACCAATGAAAAACGGTGAAGTGACTGATTCCTACAACGATGGGACTGCCTACATCATTTCCATCGGAATTCCTTCCAAAACCGAAGATTATACCGATGAACCTTATGCCGAAACAAGAAAAATGGAAGGACAGTTTTATCAGTATCTGAAAGTGGAAGGAAATCAGCTTTCCTATTTCGCCATTGATTCAAACAAAACGGTTGCCGACACATTCACCCTGAAAAAATAGAACATGAAAATTTTAATCATGCTTTTGCTGCTTGTTGTGTGCGGGGCAAGTGCTCAAAACAACAAACCCCTCAGATTTGATGAACAGGGTGAATTTAAAATCCTTCAGTTTACCGATACACATGTAAATATTCAAAAAGGCCAAAACCTGGATATTTTTCCTGCTTTGCAAAAAATTATTGACACAGAAAAACCTGATTTGGTGGTTTTAACGGGCGACATTGTAACAGCCGATGATCCGCAGGAAGGATTTCAGCATTTTGAAAAAGTATTTAAAGAAACCGGGGTACCCTGGGTAATGGTTTTTGGAAATCATGACTCGGAAAACAATTTTTCACGAAAAGAACTGGCTGATTTTCTTCAGAACCGTCCCATGTGTTTAAATGCCGATACGGGTGAAACCGACGGAAATTCAAATTTTGTTTTGCCTCTTTCCGGGAAAAGTGATAAAACCGAAGCTTTGCTTTATTTTATGGATTCGAATGCATACAGTACATTAAAACCTTTGGTTGGTGGCTGGGGCTGGTTTACACACAAACAGGTGGACTGGTATCGTAAAAAAAGTACCGGATTCACAAACGAAAACGGTGGAAAAACCTATCCGGCACTGGCTTTTTTTCATATTCCGCTACCTGAATACGACTTGGCCTGGAACAATAAAAAAGCTGTGAAATTTGGTAAAAAAAGAGAAACCGTTTGTTGCCCCGAAATTAATACCGGAATGTTTGCCGCCATGCTTGAATGTGGCGATGTAATGGGTACATTTGTTGGGCACGACCATTATAACGATTATATTGTAAATTATTATGATATTGCTTTGGCATACGGAAGGGCATCAAAAACAAGGAACCAGAAAAAACCTGCCCTTGGTGGGCGGGTAATTGTTTTGAAAGAAGGAAAACGGCAGTTTGATACCTGGATTCGGGAAGGAACCGGCAAAAAATTCGATGAATGTGCGTTTCCTGATTCATTCCAATAAATGAAATAAATTTGAAACCAATAAAACTTTAAAAAAATCAAAAAATGACAACACAAAAAACACAATGGCGAAAGTTGCTGCCGGTTTTTTTCTCTTTTATTGTAATGGGCTTTGTTGATATTATTGGCGTTGCGGTAGGCTACATCAAGCAGGATTTTGAGGTAAGCGATTTTGTTGCCCAGTTTCTGCCCATGATGGTATTGTTGTGGTTTTTTGTGCTATCGGTACCTGTTGGAATTTTACAGGACAAGGTGGGAAAGCGAAATATGCTAAATACAGGCATGGTTTTGCAGGCGCTGGGACTGGGGCTTCCTTTTGTAAATTATTCGTTTACCATGATGTTTATCTCCTTTATTCTTTTGGGAATTGGAAACACCATCATACAGGTTTCGGCCAATCCGCTGTTGCAGGATGTTTCTCCGGCGGCAAAACTGGCCAGTTACCTGAGCACCTCTCAATTTGTGAAGGCAATGGTTTCGTTTGCCGGGCCACTGATTGCCACTTTTCTGGCCGTGCAGTTTGGCGATTGGCGGCTGGTTTTTGCCGTTTACGGTATCACCTCGGTTTTGGCAACCATTTGGCTGGCTGCAACCCCGGTTACCGAATCGAAGCCGGAAAGGGCTCCTGCCACATTTGCCTCCTGTTTTGGTCTTTTGAAAAATCGTTTTATAGCTTTTATGGCGCTTTCCATTTTTTTGATTGTGGGTGCCGAAGTGGCTGTTAATACCAATATAACCACCGTACTTATTGCCAAATACGGATTGACACTTGAAAAAGCTGCCATTGGAATCAGCCTGTTTTTTGCCGGCGAAACAATAGCACGGTTAACCGGCGCCATTGTGCTCAACTGGATTCAGTCACGGCGTTTCCTTTTTCTGGTTGCATCGATTTCACTTGCCGGGGTGGTTGGTGTATTTGTTGCGCCTACCTACGTTTTGGCAATGGCTTCTATTTTTGTCATCGGTCTGGGAGCCGGAAATATGTTCCCGATAATATTTTCGCTGGCGCTGGAAAAAATGCCCGACCGTGCCAACGAAATTTCGGGGTTGCTGATAATGGCCGTTTCCGGCGGGGCTTTTATTCCGCCGGTTATGGGTTTTGTAAGCACCGCAGTATCTCCGCTGGCAAGCATTTTGGTGGTTGGTGCTTGTATGTTGTATATTCTTGGAGTATCGTTTTATGTGCGTAAAAATTAGAATTTACTGATGAAAAAAATTTTAGTTGTTGTCTTGTTGTTTTCTGTTGCAAACCTTTTTGCTCAAAAGAAAAACAGTTATAATTCCATTGTGAGTGAAGAATTTATTTTTGCGCCACAATCGGAGCATTCGCACGGCAGCAGTTTGACGGCGCTTCCCAACGGCGATTTTTTGGCCTGCTGGTTTCAGGGAAGCGGTGAACGGAAATCAGACGATGTACGAATTATGGGATCGCGGCTTCAAAAAGGAAAAACTATTTGGGAAAAACCTTTTGTATTGGCCGACACACCGGGATTGCCCGATTGTAACCCTGTGCTTTTTCTGAATAATGAACAAAAACTTTTTTTGGTGTGGATTGCCGTGCAGGGAAATATGTGGGAAGGTTCCGTTTTACGCACCCGCACCACAACAAATTACAGTGAACCCGGGGCTCCGGTTTGGGAATGGCAGGATAATATTTTGCTTAAACCCGGCGATGAGTTTGAAAAAGAAGTAGAGGAGAAGTTTGCCCAAATGCCCGAACTGAATCACGGCTGGGCAGGTTACGCCCCGCTTTACGATGAATTGATAATTTCAGCCAGTAAAAATAAGGTGAACCGCAGTATTGGCTGGATGACCCGAATAAAGCCGCTCATTCTGGAAAGCGGCCGGATAATTCTTCCCCTGTATTCCGACGGGTATAATTTTTCAATTTGCGCTATTTCTGATGATGGCGGCGAAACGTGGCGGCCTTCGAAACCCATTGTGGGTCGCGGCCCGATTCAACCCGCCCTTGCTGTGAAAAAAAATGGCGACATTGTTGCTTTTATGCGCGACAGCGGCGATGCACCGCCCCGTGTTCATAAAAGTATTTCGAAGAACAATGGCGAAAGCTGGTCATACTCGGAAAAAACGGATATTCCGAACACCGCCAGTGTTGAAATTCTGGTGTTAAAAGATGGCCGCTGGGCTTTTGTGGGAAATGATATTGAAGATGGCAGATACCGCCTGGTTCTGATGCTTTCCGATGATGAAGGCGAAACCTGGAAATGGAAAGAATACCTCGAGAACGATCCCAAACAGGGCGGGGGGAGTTATTCATATCCCTGCCTTATTCAAACTGCCGATGGATTGCTGCATGTTACCTATTCGGCAAATAACGGTGAAACGCGAAAATCAATCAAACATGTTGTTCTAAATCCGGATAAAATAAAGTAATCGGTTAAAAACTATTTTCCTTCCGGCCATTGCTTTTCTAATTCTACTTTTTGGTTCAGAATATAAATTCAAAAGTTTCTATTTTGAATTTTCAAACCGTTCCATAATTTCTGTCCAGGTAGTTAACTGGATATGGTTGGTTTTAAAGAATTCCAAAACTACCGGGTCCGAAAACATTTCGGCTTCCCACACACGTTGTTGCCACGAGTTGGTAATACTTTTCAGGTTTTCTGTTTCGATGGACGGATGGAAAATAATTTCAGTTAATCCGGGTTTAAGCGAGTTTACAAGGTTGAAAAAATTTTCTCTTTTTTCTTCATACGTTTTTCCACCCGGAACGCTTCCAAAATTATCGAGTTTGGGAAGTTTGTAACCTGCCAGCATTTCAACCACTTCATCAGTAATGGGGTAGCCGGCTTTTTGATAGAAAGCCCTTACTTCCGGATCGGACAAATCGATGGCGTTGGCCGGAATGTTATATTCTTCAGCGGTTTCCAGAAAAACTTTTACGTATTCTTCTGAACCGTAAAGAGTTCCCATGTGTGTGTCAATGTGCGACGGGCGATATCCCAGGTTTATCATCTTATCGATTTGAGCGCGAATCTCGGTTTTAACTTCTTCTGCGCTGGCATGCATTACCACCTCGGGCACATCATGCCAAAGTTTTCCTTCGGGATCGATTAGTCCGGGAACTTTTGCGGGATGGGTGACCGGCCCCCACCTGTAATTTTTCCATTCGCTGGTGAGCGTCAGGTGAACACCGATATCGGCCTTTGGATGATTTATGGCCCATTCAACCATTTCGCTGGCATTTGGGCATGGCATCATAACCGCAGCCGACTGAATGTGCTCTTTTAATGAATAGGTTTGAACGGCAATGTTGGCTTCTTCGCACATTCCGGCATCATCGCAGTGAAGGAGCAAGATTTTCTTTCCTTTGTCAAATCCCAGTTTCTCAGCATTGGTTTGTTTTTCTGTTGCTGACTGAGCAAAAGCTGAGTGTGGTAAAAAACAAACTGAGAACAGTAATACTAAACTTATTCTGCAGCAGAGGGTTTTGGTTAACAGATTGTTTCGATTGTTTTTCATTTTTATATTGATTTATTTTTGTTTGTTTTTCAGGTAGTAAAAATG
>JAFGDX010000105.1 GCA_016931875.1 Prolixibacteraceae bacterium | reverse complement strand
ACCAACTTGTCCGCTATCTGCATATCATTCATCAATGCCTGGAAGCTGCCAAGAATTTCTTTAACCAGAATTTTGGTTTCCGTATCGATTGTAAAAACCTTTTGCGCTTTTCCCCGGCCGATTAAACCTGCGAGATATTTTTTTGCAACACTTTTTATCCGCGAAATGATTTGGTCTGCACTGCTGTATTGATGCCGCAAATTCTTGTCAAAAATTACGGTCAGATAATACGGTTTTTGTTTGAATAACCGGTGCAACTGCTTGAAAAGCATTTCAAACTCTTTATCCGGGGAATTCTGGCCGGAAGAAATTCTTTTAACCATTTCTGTTAGTTCTTTTTCAAGCTGAAGTAAAAGCTGTTCGTAAACCTCCTCTTCGTTTCTAACCAGGGTAAAAATGTCGAAACCCTGCATTTCGGGCTGTTTGGAAAGCACATCGAGGGTGAAGCCCCCGGGACCATTTTCAGCGAGCAGCTTTCCGCTTGTCTCAATCATTTGCTTTTCTGTTTGTGTTTTCATCACTTCATCTGTTAATTAATATTCACTAACTAATATTGCAGAACATTTTGATTTTAAACTAAGTTTCTCAACTGTTTTCATTTTGCATGGATACAATTCGGAACAAAGTTAGTTAATATTTACTAACTTTCAAATTTTTCTCAATATTTTATTTCTGCATAAAAAAATCCCTGCCAGAAAACCGGCAAGGAAAAACTCTTTTTGCTTAATGTTTTTTTAATGCCCTGAGTGTGGGCTGTTTCCGTGTTCAAGAATTTCGTGAAGTGCTTCAACCGTATGTGTATAGTCAACATAAGCTTCCACAAATGCCCTGCCTTGCTCTTTTGAAATACCCTTTACTTTATCGAGTTCGGCTACTTTTTGATATTTTTCACGAACTATCTTATCGATATGGCTATTAAATTTTGCCAAAAAATCATCTTCATTTCCATCTGCAAGGGCTTTATCGGTGAGTTGGATAATTTGTTTGGTAGTCCCGGCCGGTTTTAATCCGGTGTAAGGAGCTCCTTCGGTTTGGCGGTGCAGGCGGACAAGCGTTTCAAAAAAATGTTTTTCCACAATGGCATAAACTTCTTTGTCACCGTTTTTCAAGTTGTAGGTCTTATTAAACAACGGAATGATTTCCTGTTCCTGTTCATCTGTAATCCATTTCAGAACCAAATTGACATTGTTCGTTTCAAGTGCCCTGGTGGCATCTTTAATTACCGGGCCATCATACGAATCGCAATGGGCAGAGGCCGGATTTGAAACAATCACTGCCAGTAAAGCAGCAATAAGGAAATGACTAACTTTAAATGTCTGATTGAAAAGGTTAACTTTTTCTTGTTGTCTTTTTTTCTCTGTTTTCATTTTGTAAATTTTTTATGATGAATAATTCAGTTTTTCACCACAAACATAGAAGGGATCGAAAAGGTATGCGACCTACTTTATAAAAGGGTACTACTTTTTCGGGGGGAAAGACCTGTTTTTATGGAATCAGATGGCAAATTTAGCCGGAATGTTGTTTTTTAAACTGCGTGGGTGTTTGGCCGGTAATGTTTTTAAACACCCTGTTAAAAGCCGATTTGGAATTAAACCCTGCCTCGAAGGCTATTCCCAAAACTGAATATTTTTGATAATCGGGGTGAGTAATTCTGGATTTCACTTCTTCAATCCGGTAGTGGTTGACAAAATCAAAAAAGTTCTGACCGATATTTTTATTAATCACCTGCGATAAATGGTGCGACGGGATATTCAACTCGCCGGCCAGTTGCGGCAGGGTTAAATTGGGATTCAGGTAAGGCTTTTTTCGGCCATGTAAATTTTCAGCTTGTTGGCATACGCTTCGGCATCGGGTTCCTTCAAGGTTGAACCTGCATATTTCTCTTCTGAATTACTACTGGTTACAAACTGATTTTTTTCGAAACCTGAAAAAATCTCTTTCTGTTTTACCCCGAAATATCCAATCAGAATAATAAAAACCGACAACGAAAGAGACAGCCCGTTTGTACAAAACATCCATGAAAAAAGATGAAAGATATGATGAATTACCGCGGCTGCCATTAAAATCGTCCATACAGCACCAAAAGTATAAACCAATTTTCTCAACCAGTCGGGGTTAATGTTTTCTATTGAAGAAAAATTATTAAAAATATTGATGTCCAGCTTTTTGAGCAAAGACAGTGAACGTCCAAAATAAACCGGACCGGATAATGCGGTAAGTATCAGAAAAAAATTGAACAGGATGGATGAACCATGCTCTCCTTCCAAATGGTCAAGTCTGATTTTTACCGCAGTTTCAGGAAAAAACGAAACGCCGAGCAAAAAAACATTAAAGAGGACAAACGGGGCAAAATGCAAAAACCCGGCAGGTTTAATTCGATATGTTTGAATAATTAACGACCGGATATACAAATAAAGAAACGGACCGTGCAGCAATAAAAGAGAGATAAATGCAGCGGATAACAGCGGGTAGTTTGTAAACAACTGAGGTGCAGACAAACCATAGATACCGGTGTAAAACCCTAAATACAACAGCCAGTAAATCAGAATTTTATCGTGAAGTGCCTTGGGTTTTTTCTGAACCAGCAACGCTGTAAAAAACAACGCATTAAATGCAGCAATTATAAAAATATACTTCACCCTTTTGACGAATTACAATCATCAGGCAGGAAAAAAATTCTAATCCTGACTTTTGCAGGTAGGTAATTATTCAAATTTAATTACTTCTACCGGACAATTCTCTGCTGCTTCTTTAATCCCCGCTTCGTAATCGGAATAATTAACACCTTCCATAACCGTTGCTTCGTCTTCCACTTTAAATACTTCGGGACATATTTCTTCACATAGTCCGCAGGCTGTGCAACCTTCTTCAATCCAAACTTTTGTGATAGCCATAATTGTTAATTTTTATGAGTTGAAATTATAAGTTTAACCGATTGTATCAATCCGGCACCTTCTTTTTCCAGGTTGAATGAAAAACCGGAAAACTGCCATTTTTTTACAAAAAGCCGCAGTGCTCCCATAATAAAAATAACCAGATGATTACCATCGATGTCAGTTCTGATTTCATTTCGTTGCTGCCCCTCTTTTAAGATGGACAGCAACGTTTGGTTGTTATGTTCTATAAGTTCTGAAATTTTACCAATCAGTTTTTCTTCATTTCTGAATATTTCTTCGGAAAAAACCACCGATGCCAGTGAAGGCATTTGGGCAAACGAATAAAAATGTTTTTCAAACAGACGCTCAATTTTTCGGATGGCTGTTTCATCCGAATTCAGTTCGGTTTCAAATATTTGGCTGGTGTTTTTTTTCAGCAAATCGAGAAGTGCTAACAGAATCTGAATTTTGTTCTCAAAGTGCCGGTAAATGGCCGGCTCAGTAATGCCCAGCTTTTTTGACAGATTTTTAATGGTTAATCCCTGAATACCCTTTTCGTTAATTAAATCGAGTGCAGTAGAGATTATTTCCTGTTGGCGTTCTGTTTGCATAATTCTAATTTTTTCCCCGATAGCTGTAACCCATTATTGATTTGACACAAATTTAGTTAATGATTACTAACCTGCAAATATTATTGTTGAAGTTTTGTGAATTCTACCGAAATTACAAACCAGGCTTCATATTCTGGAGCGATGGTTTTGAAAGGATTTTTATTCATTTTGAAACGTGCATCTGCCATAAGGAAAGTACGGTCTTCCGCATTTTCGCGGGCTTTGTTCAACGGTTGGCTAAACATAATCCGTTGTACGCTTTCTTTGTTGCGTAAGGTCCGTTGTTAATTAATATACTGAATAACTAAGTTTTTGGCGAACTGTCGCCATTGAATGATTCTATTTTTTGGCTGCAGCAGGAAAATATCCTGCACCAAATCGGCTGCCGGTTCTGAGTCTAATGCTTTATGAAATGCCCGGGAATAAAGTTCCTGTGTATAATTTTCAACCCAAATTGCGATATCATCCGTAAGAATTCTTTGGTTCATTCGATTTTATCTTTTTATAAACAAAAAAAGATATGAATCTTTATTAGTATAAAACTATTTCGCTTGTTGTCTGACAAAGTGATGGTTAGCTGATTTTTTTTATCGTTTTATCCGCCTT
>JAFGDX010000562.1 GCA_016931875.1 Prolixibacteraceae bacterium | reverse complement strand
TATTTTGATGGTTCGGATATGGTGAAAACAAAATTCACAAGGGGTATAAAAAACGGCTCAATTTTATTGAACCGTTAAGCAAGTTGATACTAACTGTAATTTTTTTTTAATCCATCTTATAAATTCCATCCACAATTCCGTAATCGGTTGATTCTTTGGAGTCCATCCAGTAATCCCGTTCAAAATCTTTTAAAATTTGTTCAACACTTTGTCCACAGTTTTCAGCCAGAATTTCAGCGGCCTGTTTTTTTGTTTTCATAATTTGTCTGGCGTGGATTTCCAAATCGCTGGCGCTGCCCTGTAATAGTCCGATGCTGGGCTGGTGAATCATTACTTTACCCAAAGGATAAATAAAACGCTGTCCTTTTTCGCCTGCCGACAACAGTATTGAACCCATTGAAGCTGCCAGCCCCATGCAAACGGTTGAAACCGGCGAGGAGATCATTTTCATTGTATCAAGAATGGAGAATCCGGAAGTAACCATCCCGCCGGGACTGTTGATAAAAAATGTAATTTTTTTGCCCGGTTGAACTGACTCAAGATAAAGCAATTTACTGACTATATCTTCCGCCGACTCGTCGTCAACCTGCCCCCAAAGAAAAACTTTTCTTTGTTCGAGAAATTTGGCTTCAATACGTTTTTGTACACTTTGTTTTTTGTCTTCCTTATCTGTTTCCTGTAATTTTGTTGTTTTTGGTGTTACCATATCCTGCGTAATTTTGTTTAAGTAAATATTTCAAAAGAAACACATGCTGATGCAAAATGTTTTGATGACTGGCTCAACTGCATGTCACCGCCGTATAAAAGTAATGTTTTTCTTTTTTCCGAAAGTTGTGGATGCAAAAATTTATGGTACAAAAAGGGGTAAGCAAATTGGAGTACTCTTTTTAGCCTGAGATGCATTTGACATAATTTGCTATTTTTAGTGCAGTGCAAGTTACATCTTCTGGGAGGTATTGCAATGTGAACTTTACAGTCTTGATTCTCAATGTTTTTTTGCATTATTGTATTTTAAATTTCAGTTAACAAAACAGAATAAAAAAATAAAGAATTATTTCTTTATATATTTTGTCCTTATATTTGTTATAAACATTAAAGAACAAAAACAGTCGAAAATGAATGAAACAGGAAAATACAAAAAGAATCGGAAAGTACCAGAACCGACATTAAAAAGGTTGCCGGCCTATTTGTATTACCTTGACAAAATCAAAGAACAGGGAATCATAAATATTTCTGCACCTATGATTGGCAAAGATTTAAAATGTGATCCTACTCAAGTGGTAAAAGATTTGGCTGTTACCGGTATTAAAGGGAAACCAAGGGTGGGTTACAACACTTATGAGTTGATACATACGCTTGAAGATTATCTTGGCTTTAACCGCACAAATGAAGCTTTTCTGATTGGGGCGGGTAACTTGGGCTCGGCTTTAATGGCATACCAGGAACACCAGTCACTGGGCCTTAAAATTATAGCTGCTTTTGATGTTGATGAGAAAAAGATTGGCACCCACGTGGGAGGTATTCATATTCTTGAATACAACAAACTGTTTAGTCTTTCCAACCGGCTGGATGTAAAAATCGGAATACTTACCACACCCAATAATGTAGCGCAGGATGTAGCAGAAGATTTGGTCAATTGCGGCATTAAAGCCATCTGGAACTTTACATCAGCAATTTTGCATTTGCCCGATGAGGTAATTGTTCAAAGTACATCAATGAGTTCGTATGCCGCCGTTTTGCTGAGACGGCTGAACGATTCAGAAAAATAAATAAAACAAAAACATCATGAAAAAAGAGATTCGAATTTTGGGATTTGTAAAATGTATAATAAAGAAATTTTTCTTTATTGATAGAAAAAATGACATTTATCAGGATTGCAAAGAGGCAATGAATGCCGTTGTCGAAGACAATGAAAAGGAAGTTGATGAATATTTAAAAAATTACCAGGCAACCACGCGCTGGCAAACTGTGTAAACAGGCAATTAATTTTATCTATTCGCGGGGCTGATATTTAATTATCTGGTTTTTCACAGGCTCAAGCGACGTTAAATAGGCATAAATGGCTTTTAAATCATATTCGTCAATTTTTGACAAAACATGCCACGGCATTGTAGTATTAAAACCATCACCCACATCCTGGTGTGCGTAATCCGGTGCGCTATATACACGAAACCGGTTGATAAACATTTCTTCTGTCCAGTTTCCAATTCCTGTTTCCTTATCAGGAGTAATGTTTGATGAACGTACAATGCCATTGGGTAAAATAAATTCCATGTTCCCGGAATAAGCTTTTTCCTGTATGTATTTTCCTTTTTTCATGGGTGTGTGACAATCGTAACATGCCGCCAGTTTTATAACATATTCACCATACGCAACAATATTGTTTTTATCCGGAATGGGTTTTGCTTCCTGTTTTTTAGGCATAAAATTCAGGATTAACCCAAACGGAAATTTTGGGTTGGATTCAGGAACAGTTGATTCGTAAGGGGAAAGCGTTCTTAAATAAGCAATAATCGCATAAATATCTTCATCCGAAGCCTGCCCGTATAAATGGTAGGGCATTGACGGGAAAAGAGCTCTTCCATTTTTTGAAACGCCTGTGGTTATGGCCCGGTAAATTTCTCCGTCTGTCCATTCGCCCAAATGGAATGGGGTAAGGTTGGGGGCATAAAAATCGCCGGGAGCCCCTGTCTCTTCTGTAAATTCAGCCCCTCCTCCGGCAAAAGGAACACCGGTAATGGGGCCCGCATATTTTGTAAAATCACGCTGGCTGTGGCAGTCAACACAGCTCATTAGCACCGTGGCCAGGTATTCCCCTCTTTCCAATCTTTCCGGAGTAATTTCTACTTGAATATCGGGGGCAGGTCCAACATCAGGAAGTGCCAGTTTTATATAAAGAACAAAAGCTAAAATTACCAGGCCAAGTACTAACGGCGTAACCCAAAGCAGTTTCTTCATAGTGGAAAAGTTAAATTCGTAAACAATTTAAGAAAAAAAGATAAAAATATCCAATATTTGTTCGAAATTTTTTCAACATACGGGGTGATTTACAGTTAGGTGTTCCTGTGGCGCAAATAAACATATTTAAGTTTTCGCCGTTGTAATTCCTGTAACACACTTTTCAAATTCTGATTTTGTAATATCTTTGTTTAGTGACGTTTGTTTTACTGTTTATATCCGTCATATTTTCATTATTGGTTTTGAATAAATAAATAAGCATGAAAAAAATACTGGTAATTGACGATGATACTTTTATGTGCGATCTGATAGTGAATCACCTGAAGCAAAATAATTTTGAAGCCACGGGCACATATACAGGGAGAAATGGTATCCGCTTAATTGAAAAACAAAATTATGATATTGTATTGTGCGATTACCGTTTGCCCAACACCGACGGATATAAAATTTTACAGGAAATAAAATCAAAAAAACCGTTGTTACCGGTTATTATTATGACAGCATATGCCGAAGTAAGGATGGCTGTAAGATTGATAAAATCAGGAGCATACGATTATATTACCAAGCCTGTTCAACCGGAGGAGTTATTGCGGATTATTAACAGGGCGCTTGAGTCGGGAGAAGAAAATGAAACACCAAATTCGTTCAGGGAAAAGTTTATTACCGGAAAAAGCACGGCCATACAAGAGGTAATACAGCATGTTAAAGTTGTGGCACCTACCGACCTTACGGTATTAATTGAAGGTGAAACCGGGTCGGGAAAAGAATACATTGCAAAAGCCATTCACTATGCAAGTAAGCGAAATAAAAATCCATTTGTGGCAGTGGATTGTGGTGCTATTCCGAAAGATTTGGCCAACAGCGAACTTTTTGGGCACATAAAAGGCGCTTTTACCGGTGCAATTAATAACAAAGTTGGATATTTTGAACAAGCCAAAGGTGGAACTCTATTTTTGGATGAAGTGGGAAACTTGTCGTACGAAAACCAGGTGAAACTTTTGAGAGCACTGCAGGAAAGGGTTATTAATAAAGTTGGCGACAACAAGGTGATAAAGGTTGATGTGAGGGTAATTACTGCTTCGAACGATGATCTGTTAAAGTTGGTCGAAGCCAATGAATTCAGAGAAGATTTGTACCACCGGTTAAACGGATTCAAAATCTTTCTTCCCCCTTTACGTGAAAGAGAAGATGACATTCTGGAGTTTGCCTCTTTTTTTATCGACAAAGCAAATAAATCATTTAACAAATCTGTGGAAGGCATTGATGAGGATGCAAAAAAACTGATTTTCAAATACGACTGGCACGGAAACATCCGCGAATTACAGAATGTAATTAACCGGGCAGTGCTGCTTTCAAATGGCAATTTGATACAATCTGATGTCCTTCCCGATGAAATCAGGTTTAATAATTTGCAAACAGGCAGGCGGAAAAATAATTTTTCAGGTCATCGCGATGTGAAAGAACTAAAGGAAGCAACCCTTATTACAGAGAAGGAAGTAATTACCAATGCGCTGATTGAGTCGAACTATAACAAATCGAAAGCAGCTAAAATTCTGAAAATTGATCGCAAAACCCTGTATAACAAAATTAACCAGTACAATATCGATATTTAGTATTCCTGTATTTTTTGGGTCTCAAAAGAAGTTATACAATTTGTTTTTTCTGATGTGGATTTTAATCCCCTTTGTGTAAATATTCAACATCAGAATAAAAAAAAACGAACTGTAAAATTCCTGATTATCAATAGTTGAGGCTGGTGTTGTCTGCTGCTCCAAAAAACCGGCACAAAATTTTCATTTTCACATCACTGTTGTGTAGGCGCATAAAGAAGGCGCGTTCAGTTAAAATTCAGAACAGGGTCCTTTCAGGAGTTTTAAATTATATGGAGATGAAGTATTATATAGAAAAGTTACTCGATACAGATTTTGAATCGGCTGTTTTATCTGCCAAAGAAGCATTGCAAAAAGAAGGTTTTGGAATTTTGTCTGAAATTGATATTCATAAAAAATTCAGGGAAAAACTGGGCGTAAAACGGTACAACCAATACCGGATTATGGGTGCCTGTAATCCGGCGCTGGCTTACGATGCTCTGGAATTGGAAAACAAAATTGGCACCATGTTGCCATGCAATGTAATTGTAAGGGAAATATCGGCTGAAAAAACCGAAATAGCTGCAATTAATCCGCTTGCTTCAATGCAGGCAGTAGAAAATGGTGAGCTGAAAAATTTTGCCAAACTGGTAACCCTGAAACTTGAAAAAGCGATTGCCTCTTTGGAAGGCACCAAATTATAGGAAAAAGAATGTTAAAGCAAAAATGTTATACACATGAAAACAAATAAAGCACATGCCAACTGGCAGGGAAACCTGAAAAATGGGGTTGGGAAAGTAAAACTGGATGTTTCAAAAGAAGAGTTCGGGTTTAATTTTTTTTCGAGGTTTGATGATGGCACAGGAACAAATCCCGAAGAGTTGATTGCCGCTGCACATGCGGGGTGTTTTTCAATGGCTTTTTCAGGATTGCTGTCCGATGAAGGCTACGAACCAAAATCGATAAACACTACCGCAATAGTAAGCATCGAAAAAACCGGAGGTAGTTTTACAATTAGCAAAAGCCATTTACAAACCGTAGCCGAAGTACAGGGGATTGATGAAGATTTGTTTTTGGAACTTGCCAACAAAGCAAAGGCAAATTGCCCGGTTTCCAAAGCACTTTCAACCCTGGAAATTACCTTGGATGCGAGCCTGAAAAAATAATTCAGGGAACATACAAATTTTTTCAATTCTTTTCTAAAGCTTTGCTGAGGGTTATTTGTCCTTTTTTTTGAATTGAACTGTTTCGCCGGTAAAATCAGCACTTATCAGCCCGTTGTTTGCTGCATGACGGGCCGCCTGGATAGTATCTTTCACTTCGGAGTACAGCGTGTTTGCATGCAACAGTTTTTGGTGGATATTTTTCTGCTTTTCAGCCAAACTTTTAGAGCCGATCCGGCGGATATAAATGGCTTCCACCCGACCCGGGAATTCAAATGCAATTCTGGCGTAAATTAGCGGATCCTGCTGACCGCTATCACCAATAAGAATAAATTTTTGTTCCGGGTAAAACTCCAGCAGCGCTTTTATTTTTTTGTATTTGTGTTCGTGGTTTCCACCGCCCGATTTCCAGAATTTGTAAATGCTGTGGTTTCGTTTTCGCAGCAAAAAAACACCTTTGGGTAAATTATTAAAACTAAAAAAGTCGTCCACCAAATCGTATAAATTCCACTCACTGCTTGAAACATAAAAAAAGGGATTATTTTCCTGTTTTTGCTTTCCACCCGCCAGCAACCGGTAAAATTGCGAAACACCCGGAAACGGCATACGTGTGTGTGCATTTTTGAAAAGCATCAAATGCAATTTTCGCAGGGTTTGTGTGGAATGTGAAATCATGACAGTGTCATCAATATCGGAAACAATAATTTTGGATTGTTTTTTAGAAATTATCCGCACTTCGCCGGTGGTGTAAACCTGGGGTTGATTTTCCACAATATCATCAAGCAAGCTAAAGTGAACCGTGTGCCATTTTTTGGTTGTTAACTCGTTCGATCTACCGGGCAGGTGAAAGTGAAATGAAAAGAATCCCTGTTCGTCGGTGGCAGCAATTTGTATCTCGTTTAAAAATTCGGCTTTTACTTTTACACCGGGAATTTCATCGCCCGAAAAACGTTTTAGTGTTGCCAGTATGTTTTGCCAAAACCATTGATTATCTTTGGGTTTTGCAAGTCCTTTGTCCTCAATTACCATTCCCTGGATAAATACATCCGTTTCATTTCCATAGCCTTTATAAGGCATTATTTTTGGCACATCCAGCCAGCCGGCTTTTTGTTTTAAAAAAACTTTCAAAAATTTTAACGGGTGTTTGATTCCTTTAAAAACGGGTTTTAAATATTTCATACGTTTTGCTCATTAACTTTGGTATAATTGATGTTACAAGTTTTACGCCATCATAAAAACAAAAAAGTTGAATAAGAAACCAAAGCAGAAAGTTTTGTTTGTAATTAACCCAAAATCGGGGAGCAGGCAAAATACGGATTATACAAAAAAAATCGAGCAGTTTGCCGGGGAAGAACTTTTTGAATTTGAAATCTATCGGACAACAGGTGAGAACGATGGTGAACAGATTCAGAAGTTGACGAAAAATTACCAGCCGGAAAAAGTAATTGCAATTGGCGGCGATGGAACTTTTAATATGGTGGCTGCTGAATTTATCGGAAGCAAAATAAAAGTGGGAATTGTTCCCGGGGGTTCAGCCAACGGACTGGCTTATAATCTGAATATTCCAGCGCGTTTTGAAGAGGCTTTGAAAATCAATATACAGGGAGCTTTCAAACCGATGGATGTTATCCGGATAAACAATAAACACTACTGTTTCCATTTAAGCGACATTGGTATTAACGCACGGATTATTAAACGTTTTGAAAGGGAAAATACAAGGGGAATGCTGGGCTACGGCAAACAACTGTTTAAAGAGCTGTTTTCCCCTAAATCATTTTTTTCCTGCACCATTAATACCGGGAGTAAAAAAAAGAAATTAAAAGCCGAAATGATTGTTATTGCAAATGCACAAAGTTATGGGACAGGCGTAAAAATAAACCCGCAAGGAAACTTAAACGACGGAAAATTTGAGGTTGTAATAATAAAGCCCTACCCCTGGTGGTTTGTTTTTACATTTATTTTCGCTGGTTTTACAGGTAGTCTTCATCGTATGGAATATGTAAAAGTATTTCGGGCAGAAAAGGCACAAATTTTATTGAACAAATACCACGATTTTCATATCGATGGTGAAATTATTGGCAAAACAAAACATCTGGATATCGAAATTATTCCACATGCACTTCATGTTATTCATCGGAATACAACAACTTTAAGTGTGTAGATTTTTTACATACAGAAATCGGGGGGGGTATGAAATTATTTCAGAAATTCAACTTTATTCATTCTGAGTATTTTTTTGATTTCTTTTTTTGAAGAGGTAGGGAGGCTTTTACAACGCCAGGTTTACCACCGTAATTCCGGCGCCGCCAAAATCCACATGTTCATCTTTAAAACTGCGTACCATGGGCTCGGCACGCAGGTAATCGCGAATGGTTGATTTTAAAATTCCGTGCCCTTTCCCATGAAGAATACGCAGTTGCGCCACTTCAAACATAATGGCTTCATCAATAAATCCCTGGATTTTTGAAATGGCTTCCTCCACCCGTTGTCCGCGAATATCAATTTCAGGTTTAAAAGTTAAACGCCGTTGCGAGAAGTTTTGTTTTAACGAAGAATTCCCGGTGCGTTTTCCTTTTTCCAGTTTTTTTGCCTCGTTATTGCTGATGCGTTCCACTTGTTTGCGGGGCAGGGTAGTAATCAGTTGTCCAAAGGCTACCACCGCATTTTTATCGTTCAGTTCAATCAGGTCGCCAATGGTATTTTGTCCTTTAATTTGAACTTTGTCGCCGGGTTTGAGTTCAATTCGTTCTTCCAGCTCTTTTTTCGGAATTGGTTTTGGCGAGTCTTTTGGACGTCGCTGGTTCCGTTTTTCTTCACGCTGCCGCAACTTTTCTATTTTTTCCTGAATAAATGCATCGTTGCTGTCGCTTTTTTGTTTTACCTGTTTTTTCAGTCCTTCCAGTTCTTCACGCGCTTTTTTGGTGCGTTCTTTCTCTGCCTGGGTATTCCTTATTTCCTGAATGGTATTTTCAATTTTTTTGTTAACGCCTGAAAGCAAAACATCAGCTTCCTCTTTTGCTTTGGAAAGCACCTCTTTCCGGAGCTTTTTTGCTTCCTGTAGTTCGCTTTCGTAGTTGGCCGCCATTTCATCAAGAATTTTTTCCACCTGGCGGATCTTTTTGCGTTTGCTTTCCCAGTAGCGTTTGTCGCGGTTGATCTGTCGCAGGTTGCGATCAAAATCGATGTGTTTTTTGCCTACTTTTTCGGTAGCTTTCTCCAGAATTTCTTCGGGCAAGCCAATTTTCCGTGCAATTTCAAAGGCAAATGAACTTCCGGGTTTTCCTATTTCCAGTTGAAACAGCGGATTCATATTTTGCGAATCGTACAACATTGCCCCGTTTTCAATTCCTTCTGCCGATGATGCGAAATGTTTCAGGTTGGTGTAGTGCGTGGTAATTACGCCAAAAGTGTGCAGTTGGTTAAGTTGATCCAGAATTGCTTCGGCAATGGCTCCGCCCAGCATCGGTTCTGTTCCGGTGCCAAATTCATCGATGAGGATGAGTGTTTTTTTATCACTGAACTTCACAAAATGTTTCATGTTCATCAGGTGCGAACTGTAGGTGCTCAGGTCGTTGTCCATCGACTGCTCGTCGCCAATGTCAATAAAAATATGGCTAAAAATGCCTGTTTTGCTTCCTTCGCTGATGGGAATTAATAGTCCGCATTGCAACATGTATTGCAGCAATCCGACGGTTTTCAGGCACACTGATTTTCCACCGGCGTTCGGGCCCGAAATCAGCAATATATGTTTGTTTTCTGTCAGGCGAATGTTTAACGGAACAATTTTCCGGTTTTCCCTTTTTAATGTTTTTTGAAGAAGCGGATGAATGGCATTGTACCAGTCAACCATTGGCTTATTTGAAATGTCCGGTTTTATTGCATCAAATTCAACAGCCTGCAAAGCTTTGGCGCGGATAAAATCAATTTCACCCAAAAAATCATAGGAATAAAACAAATCATCCAGATACGGCCGGATGTCGTTGGAAAAACCGGTTAGTATTTTTACAATTTCGCGTCGTTCCGCATATTCCAGTTCACGAATTTCATTGTTCATTTCCACAATTTCGCCGGGCTCTACATACGATGTTTTCCCGGTGGCCGACTCGTCGTAAACAATGCCCTGCAACTTGCGTTTATTTGATGACGAAACGGGGATTACCGCCCGCCCGTCGCGAATGGAAATCGTGGCTTCTTCATCCACCAGCCCGTCTTTTTGCGCCTGTTTTAAAATGGCGTGCAAACGTTTCGACATGTTTGATTGCCGCGAAATAATATCTTTTCGTATTTGTGCCAGTTCGGGCGAAGCATTGTCGCGGATTTTTCCAAATTTGTTGAGGATGCTGTCAATTCGGTCATAAATGTACGGAAACACCTGAACATTTGCCGTTTTCTTTTTCAGCAGCGGAAAAACTTCCTCTTCCTGCTTGTTAAAAAAGAAAACAATGGCACGCACCGATTCCAGCGAACGTTTTAAATCAAACAATTCTGAGGTTTCTAAAAACCGGCCTTCGATTTTTATTTTTTTGAGTGCAGCGCGTAAATCATAAAAATGTGTAGCCGGGAAACTATCAAATTCCCTTACAATTCGGCAGAACTCGTCAGCTTCGCCAAGTTGTGTTTGAATAATTTCAAAATCATCCTGAAAATGCATTTCGTCAACCCATTCACTCCCCATGGTGCTCAAACATTTGTTGTGCAGCATCTCGCGAATGCGGTCGAAACCAATTTTTAATTCAAAATTCTCAGGATAAATTTTCTGCATTGTTGTTGTTTTTCAGCGCAAAAATAATAAATCAGTTTTATTTATATTTCTGAAAAAGGTATAATTCGGGTTAGCTGTATTTTTGCTAATTTTTTCAGAC
>JAFGDX010000561.1 GCA_016931875.1 Prolixibacteraceae bacterium | reverse complement strand
CGGCTCTTTTATTGTTATTTCTTCGGTTTGAAAAATTTAATACAATGAGTGCCAGAGTAATAAAACTCATTCCAAAAAGCGAAAAAAGATCCGGATTTTCATCTGATATTATCATCCAGCTTAAAATCGCTCCCGAAACCGGAATCAAAAACTTCCACATATTCAGAAGCGAAACTTTTACACCGGGGCGCTGCAGCAAAGTATTCCAGATGGTAATTGCTGCGGCCGACAAAAAACTTAACCACCCCAGCGCATAAAAATAGATTGGCGGAAATGGCCCGCGATGGATTCCTTCAACCGGCACCGAAACCAGAAACAATAGTAACCCGCCTATTGAAAGCGAAGCGGAACTCAATACAATCGGCGAAATTCTTTTAGCGTATTTTGAAACCATTACATTGGAGTATCCGGAGATGATATTGTTCAAAATTAATAACCCGATACCCAGTAACTCCCATTCTCCTTTCATTTCAACTTTTGTGCGCCCCAGGGTAATAATGGCAATTCCGGCAATCCCAAATAAAAAACTCGCGGTTTTTAACGGAGTCATTTTATCGTTGTGAAACGCAAAATGCGATACCAGCGCAATAAACAGGGGTGAGGAACCAATAATCATGGCACCCAGGGCACCCGGAACCAGATTTAGTCCGCTGTAAAAAAGCGCGTATTGTGTAAAAATCTGAACCATGGCCAGCAGCATAACAAATTTCCTGTGTTTTTTTAGTTCAGAAAAAAACAAAGCCGGTTTTCCGAAGTAGATAAAAATCAACACCCCCGAAATAAAAAAACGAATGCCTGCAAACTGAAGCGGAGTTTGGTATTGCAAGCCGATTTTTACACCAACAAATGCTGTTGACCATAACCAGCACGCCAAAATGGCCAGGAATGTGGTACCTCGTAAAAAATTTCTCATAACACTGATGTGGTGCAAAGGTGATAAAAAAGACCGGATTATCTGTAATTTGTCTAAAAAATAGAACGCATTGTAAAAAAATTCAATTTAACTTTATAAACCTTATTTAAATTTTTCATTTGGAGAACAAATATTGCAGTGCACAAAAATTAAAAACCTTAATTTGCAGCATCAAAAAACAGGTCTCATGGTAAAAACAATCATTAACAGCTACGAAGAGTTTGAATCGTATCTTGGAAAAGAAATTGGAACCTCCGAATACATTCAAATCACACAGGAACAAATCAATAAATTTGCCGATGCAACACTCGATTATCAGTGGATTCATACCGATCCGGAAAGGGCGGCAAAGGAATCGCCGTTTCAAAGTACAATTGCACATGGGTATTTAACACTTTCGATGCTCACTTACCTGTGGTATTCGATTGTTGATGTGCGCAATGTAAAAATGATTGTAAATTACGGCATCGAGAAGTTACGTTTTCAGCAACCGGTGTTGGTAAACGATAAAATCAGGGCAATTGTTTCGCTCGACGATATTCGCAATTTACGCGGCATTGCAAAAATACAGGTAAAAATTGTGGTTGAAATTGAAGGACAGAAAAAACCAGCCTATGATGCTTTGGTAACTTTTCTTTATCATTTTGAATAATATTAATTTTCAGGAAAAGAATATGCCGTTTGATGTTGAAAATCAAGCGGTTTTTTTTGCCTTTTTTGTTGAAGAGCAGGATTTGTGAACCGAATTTTCCCTTTCTAATACGAATGGGAATTTGTAAATTCGGTGGAAATTAAATCAAACAAAATGGACTATTTCAGCGAAATACTAACATCGACCGAAATTACCTGGCAGGTGGCTCTGGTGCGGATTTTGGCCAGTTTTTTTATTGGAACACTGGTTGGGATTGAGCGTGAAACACATGATCAGCCGGCGGGTTTGCGCACACATATACTGATTAGCATTGGCGCCACGGTTGTAATGTTGATTTCCATTTTTATTCCGCAAACCTTTACCAATTTTCAAAACGGAGATCCCGGCCGGATTGCGGCGCAGGTAGTTTCCGGGATTGGGTTTCTGGGCGCCGGGGCTATTCTCAAATTTGGCGCCGATGTGAAAGGACTGACAACAGCCGCATCAATTTGGGCCATGGCCGCTTTGGGGCTGGCCATTGGCGCCGGAATGTTTGTTATTGGTTTTATTGGCGTGGTTGTAATTCTTTTTGCACTTACGGTTATGAATTTATTTGAAAAACGTGTATTCAAAGAGCGCACTATCCGCAAGGTTGAATTGGTTGTAAAAAAGAAAGATTCTGATATTCAGGCGTTAAAAGCGGTGTTTAAAACCCAGGATATCAAAATCATCCAAACCGGTTTTGAGCGGAACATAAATGAAGCAACCGACAGGATTGTCTTCCTGGTGGGGGTGACGCGTAAAATAAATATCCAGAAACTTTCTGAAAATATTGAGAAACAGCCCGGAATTGTTTCCATAAAGGTGGATATTCTGGAGTAGTTCCGGTTACTTTAATTTTTCCAGCAATCCGTTGCAGCTGTCTTCCAGCAGGTCAAGTACCAGTTCAAAACCTTCTTCTCCGCCATAATACGGGTCCGGCACTTCATCGTAATTCCATTCTTTGGCAAAGTCGGTCATTTTGTAAATTTTAGCCAAATCTTTGCCGTTGCGGGTCATCGATTTTAATGTTTCAACATTCTGGTTGTCCATGCCAATGATCATGTCAAACCGGTTGAAATCTTTTTCAGGGTTGAATTTACGTGAGATACTGGTGAGATTGTACCCGCGTTTGATGGCGTGTTCCTGCATTCTTTTGTCGGCAGGTTCGCCGGCGTGCCAGCCTGATGTTCCGGCTGAGTCGATTTCAAATTTTTCAGCCAGCCCTTCTTTTTGAACTATTCCTGTAAACACTGCTTCTGCACTGGGCGACCGGCAAATATTTCCCAGGCAAACAAATAAAACTTTCTTTTTTTCCATAAAATAATTTCCAACTATTCCTTGCTATTCCATATTTCGTACGATTTTAACGCTTGCCCCAGCAGCATTTCGTAGCCGTTTTTTATAGTAGCGCCACGGGCCTTTCCTTTGGCCATAAATTGGGTTTCTTCGGGGTTGTACACCAAATCAAACAACAGGTGTTTTCCGCTGATGTATTCGTACGGAATTGGGGGAAAAGTATCCGTTTTCGGGTAAGTTCCCAGCGGCGTTGCATTAATAATGAGCAACCGTTCCTCCATCATTTTTTTGTCGATTTCCTCATAACGGATTTCATTTTCTTTCAGCTCTTCAATCGAGGCAGAAATAAAACCGATTCCCAGTTTTTGTAAGACGTATTTTAGTGCTTTTGAAGCGCCGCCGGTTCCCAGAATCAACGCTTTTTTATGGTGTTCTTCCAGCAAAGGTTTTAATGAATTTTCAAACCCAAATGTATCGGTATTAAATCCTTTCAAAAAAAGTTCTGAACCGGAACGGGTAATTTTAACGGTATTTACTGCACCAATATCACGGGCAGAATCGTTTAATTCATCCAGAAAAGGAATTACCTGTTCCTTGTATGGAATGGTTACATTCAACCCAATCAGTTCCGGGTTGTTTTTTATGATTTCAGGAAATTTGCTGATGGTATCGATTTCAAAGTTTTCGTAGGTGGAATCGATTTTTTCGGTTGCAAATTTTTCAGTAAAAAACCGTTTTGAAAATGAATGGGTGAGCGGGTACCCGATTAATCCGTATTTTTTCATTTGTGTTTCTATGATTTTTTTGGTTTTGTTAAACCTTCCATTACAAAAATAATGGCAAATCCGACTATAGCCAGTAAAATTGCGCCAATTAGAAAAGCATTATTCCCTGTAATTTGTTCATAGGTTGCAGGTAAAATGTTTACTTCCACCAGTGGTTTTATTTCACCATGACGGTCGGTAAAAGTTTCGGTTACCTGTTTCCATGGCCAGACTTTGTTGAGCGAGCCCACCATAAAACCGGCCAAAACAGCAATGGTTGGATTATGATATTTTCGTAACAGCCACGATAAAATATTTGAGAATGCAATTATTCCGATAGCGGCTCCAACAAGGAATGTGAGAATAACCGCGATTTGCAGGTTGCCCACCGCATCGAGAATAAATTTGTACATGCCAAGCAAAACCAGAATAAAACTGCCTGAAATCCCGGGTAAAATCATGGCGCAAATGGCAATGGCGCCCGAAATGAAAATAAACAAAGTGGTGGTATTGGCTTCGGCGGGTGTAATTACTGTAATAAAATAGGCAATTACAATACCGGCAATTCCTGCAACAACGGTGGTAACATTCCATTTTTTTATGGTTCTGGCCACATAAACGGCGGAAGCCACAATCAACCCAAAAAAGAACGACCACACCAAAACCGGATGATTGTCGAGCAGGTATTTTAGTCCTTTGGCGAGTGAAAAAACACTGATTCCGATTCCGAGTAAAACACTCAGCAGAAAAGTTCCGTTGATGGCTTTCCAGAAATGGGTGATTTTCCCGGAAAGAATGAGTTTTAACGCATTCAGATTGATGGATTTTATAGAGTTGATTAACTCTTCGTAAATTCCGGTAATAAATGCAATGGTTCCGCCCGAAACCCCGGGGACCACATCGGCAGCGCCCATTCCCATTCCTTTTAAAACCAAAACCAGGTAATCTTTAGCTGTTCTGTTCATAGTAAACATTCTGTATCTCTGTGTCTTCTCCGTGTTCTTTGTGGTTCATCTTGCCACTGAGGTCAATGAGAATTCACTGATTTTTTGTTTTTATAATTTGGAGGTGCCAAAATAACAAAAAGATGCCATAAATTGTTATGAAAATCAAAAAGCTCAATTCATTAAAAATGAAGGTAAGAATGATTTTAACCGTTATTTGTGTTTTTTGTATGATTCAATCCAACGCTCAATTAAACTTAAAAGCCGAAGTAAAAAAGCTGCAACTGGAGGAAAACGGAAATTTTCCAAATAATCCGAAACTGCCGGTTTTGGTGTATAAAAATGTTTTTGGAAATCATGTACCTCCCGAATTAATTGAAAAAACACTTTTTGAAAACAACTGGCGGGGCTCGTGGCGAAATGGGATTTACAGTTTTCAGCATTACCACAGCACGGCACACGAAGCATTGGGTGTTTACAGCGGCTGGGCCGAAGTACAACTGGGTGGCCCGGGAAGTGAAATCGTCAGAATAGAAAAGGGCGATTTGGTGGTTTTACCTGCCGGAACAGCACACAAAAGAATAAATTCGGGCGATGGGTTTGCTGTGGTTGGTGCCTACCCCGACGGGCAAAACTGGGACATGAATTACGGGAAATCTGAAGAAGTTCAGCCTGCCAGAGAAAATATTTCAAAAGTACCACTCCCCGAAAACGATCCGGTTTTTGGCAAAAACGGGAAGATGTTTGAATTTTGGAAATGACACCTGATTTTACCGGCTTCCCAAGGTAATTAGTAAAATTCCGGCTAGAATTCCAAGCAGGAAAATGCCTTTTCTTTTCAGGTTTTGTTCTTTAAACAGCATAGCGCCCAGGGTAAACGTGATTAAAACACTGCTTCTGCGAAGCGCTGAAATCATAGAAATCATCGAACCTTCCAGACTTAACGCATAGAAATATAAAAAATCGGCAATCACCAGCGT